>JACCWK010000209.1 GCA_013697655.1 Nitrosospira sp. | reverse complement strand
TCTTCGCCAATACCATTGTGATCGCCGCCGTCAGCGTGGTCTTGCCATGGTCCACGTGTCCAATCGTGCCAACGTTTACGTGCGGTTTCGTCCGCTCAAATTTGCTTTTTGCCATGATCTGCCCTTTACTTGATGATGGTTATTTCTTATTAATAACTGCTTCAGCCACGCTTTTCGGTGCTTCAGAGTAATGCTTGAATTCCATTGTGTAAGTGGCGCGTCCCTGCGTCGCGGAACGTAATGCAGTTGAGTAGCCAAACATTTCTGCCAACGGGACTTCGGCACGTATCACTTTGAGTCCGGGTAAATCGTCCATACCCTGAATCATGCCACGACGGGAAGACAAATCCCCTACCACGTTGCCCATGAAATCCGCTGGTGTTTCCACTTCCACTGACATCATCGGTTCCAGTAGCACCGGGTTTGCTTTGCGCATGCCATCTTTGAACGCAATTGAGGCTGCCATCTTAAAAGCGTTCTCGTTGGAATCCACGTCATGATAGGATCCATCGAATAGCGTAACCTTGACGTCCACCACCGGAAAGCCCGCTAACACTCCATTGGGAAGGGTCTCACGCAAACCTTTTTCTACCGCCGGTATATATTCGCGCGGCACGGTTCCACCCTTAATGGCGTCGACAAACTCAAAACCCTTACCAGCCTCATGCGGCTCCATTTTGAGCCAGACGTGACCATACTGCCCACGCCCACCAGATTGTTTGATAAATTTACCCTCGACCTCCACCAGCTTTCTGATGGCTTCACGGTAGGCCACCTGTGGAGCACCCACATTGGCCTCCACGCCGAATTCCCGCTTCATGCGATCTACAATAATTTCCAGGTGCAATTCGCCCATTCCGGAGATGATAGTCTGGCCAGATTCCTCATCGGTGCGGACACGGAAAGAGGGATCTTCCTGCGCCAACCGATTCAAAGCGATACCCATCTTTTCCTGGTCGACCTTTGTTTTCGGCTCCACTGCAACGTGAATTACCGGCTCGGGAAATATCATCCGCTCCAGCGTAATGATGTCGCTAGGATCGCATAGCGTATCGCCCGTAGCAGCTTCCTTCAAACCCACTGCAGCAGCTATGTCGCCGGCACGGACTTCCTTAATTTCTTCTCGTTGGTTAGCATGCATTTGCAGCAACCTTCCGATTCGCTCCTTCCGTCCTCTAATTGGATTGTAGATGGTATCGCCGGACGCCACCACGCCAGAATAAACACGGAAGAAAATCAACTGACCGACATAGGGATCAGTGGCAATCTTGAATGCTAACCCGGCAAATGGTTCTTCGTCACTTGCATGACGCTCGGCGTGTTCGCCACTTTCTTTCTCTCCATTAATCGCACGAATATCCACTGGCGACGGCAAATAATCAAGTACAGCGTCCAGCATGGCCTGCACGCCCTTATTCTTGAACGCCGAACCGCAAAGCATAGGTACGATCTCATTACTGATGGTACGAATTCGCAGTCCCTGTTTGATGTCGGCAACGGACAAATCTCCTTCTTCAAGGTATTTGTTCATTAATTCTTCATTGGCCTCAGCGGCGGTTTCCAGCATCTTCTCACGCCAAAGCTTGGCATTTTCAAGCAGTTCGGGAGGAATCTCACGTTCCTCAAACTTCATGCCCTGAGTTGAATCGTCCCAATAAATAGCTCTCATCTTGACCAGATCGACAACTCCCTCGAATTTCTCTTCGGCGCCGATCGGCAATTGAACGGGCACCGGATGGGCTTTCAGACGAGTTTGCATCTGTTCATAGACGCGCATGAAATTGGCGCCGGCACGATCCATTTTGTTAACAAAAGCAAGGCGGGGAACCTTGTATTTATTGGCTTGGCGCCACACGGTTTCAGTCTGTGGCTGCACTCCACCCACTGCACAGAATACGGTGCAAGCCCCGTCGAGGACGCGTAAAGACCGCTCTACCTCGATAGTGAAATCAACGTGACCAGGGGTGTCAATGATATTGATGCGGTGATCGGGATAATTGTTTTCCATCCCTTTCCAGAAGCAGGTAGTGGCGGCAGAAGTGATGGTAATACCACGCTCCTGCTCCTGCTCCATCCAATCCATCGTAGCTGCGCCATCATGGACTTCACCGAGCTTGTGCGATACGCCGGTATAAAACAGAATGCGTTCGGTGGTCGTGGTTTTGCCGGCATCAATGTGCGCCATTACGCCGATATTCCGGTAACGTTCGATGGGTGTTTTTCTTGCCACAGTATTTAAACCTTAATATTTGAATCAACTGGACGCCAAAAGTGCGTCCAAAAATAAGGGATGCACTCTCTTCAACCGAGAGCGGTGTCATCATGAACCGGAATGAAGTATGCGTCCGCTGCCGGTACTATAGACAATTAGCTGCTGCTAAGTTGTCACTAAAAACGGTAATGTGCAAATGCTTTGTTGGCTTCCGCCATGCGATGAATTTCTTCGCGTTTCTTGACAGCACCGCCCCGCCCTTCGGCTGCTTCGGCCAACTCACCGGCAAGACGGGCGCCCATGGATTTTTCAGCCCGCTTACGCGCAGCATCGCGCAACCAGCGCATCGCCAGCGCATTTCGTCGAATTGAGCGCACTTCTACCGGAACCTGGTAATTAGCCCCCCCGACACGACGACTTTTTACTTCCACCATTGGACGAACATTAGATAAAGCTTGCGTGAATACTTCCACTGGGTCTTTGCCAGTTTTCTTCTGAATCTGATCCATAGCGCCGTATATAATCCGTTCTGCTACGGATTTCTTACCGCGTGTCATGAGCACATTGACGAATTTTGCCACCTCCGTATTATGATATTTTGGGTCTGGCAAAATTTCGCGTTTTGGAACTTCTCTCCGTCTTGGCATCTTCTAACCTCTGTGTTGTATCATTTAGCTTAAGTTGCCAACTGCTTAGTGATTATTCGACACCAAACGCTCAAGCCTTAAGTCCTTTTAAGCCGCTTTGGGCTTTTTAGCGCCATATTTGGAACGGCTTTGCTTCCGATCTTTTACGCCGGCAGTATCCAGACTACCCCGCACCGTATGGTAGCGAACCCCGGGCAAGTCTTTGACACGACCGCCACGAATCAGCACCACCGAGTGCTCCTGGAGGTTGTGCCCTTCCCCACCGATGTAACTGGATACCTCAAAACCGTTGGTCAACCGAACCCGCGCCACTTTTCGTAAGGCGGAGTTTGGTTTTTTTGGTGTGGTCGTATAAACACGGGTACAAACTCCCCGCTTTTGGGGGCTATTTCCCAATGCCGGAACCTTGCTCTTCACGCGCCTCGCTGCGCGAGGCTTACGCACTAACTGACTGATTGTCGGCATTTTATTTCCTAAAAAACCGGGACGATGATATAACCATCCCACTGCCCAGATAAATCTCGGGATTCCGCCGTTTCAAATATTTCTGTTAAAAGGGCGGCTAAAAAGACTGCGAATTCTATGGGGTTTATCCATCCATGTCAAGCTGCAGTCTCTTTGAATGGATGGCATAGAACAACCGCTACCACCTCCGAGTGCCAGGAAAGACCTTTTGGGATTTCCGTCCCTGAGGAATGACTTCACAATCACCACAGACGCCCCATCGCAAGCGGCGCCATATAGGGTCAGAAGGTCATGCCACAAGTTTAAGCGATCGTTTTGCCCGTATTTCTTCGCGTGCGATGTGGCGCGGCACGGTCAGTAGCGGCAGCGGTTTCGGTCGTCGCTTCTTGGCGCGCGGCTCGATCCGGTTAGGCC
>JACCWK010000208.1 GCA_013697655.1 Nitrosospira sp. | reverse complement strand
AAATAAGGTTGTGGCGTAAATCCGCCGCCACAGCCGCGCACTGAATCGAATCCATAATTCGATGCGTTAGAAAGCGGACACTCTATTTGCTACCAAACCGGACAATTCTATTTGTTGCTAACACAATTATTATCGCAGTCGGGCAGTCGGTCCATCCAGCTGGCTATATCTTGGCATACCAGGATACCAGACGCTGGATTTACTGGCAGTTCAGGATACCGGTTCAATTTCATCGCGATCCGGAAAGCCCCACGAATACGGACGTTCGTATTTCAGCAGGATTTTATAGTACGTTCGAACGGATTCCGTAAGAATAACCGCTTCGCCACCGCGCCCATAGCCATGTTTCACGCTGCGATAGTATTTGCTGAGACCCAGTAGCGGCAATGTTGTTTTCAGGTCTAACCACGAATCGGGATTTAATTTGAGGCGCTGGGCCAGAACACGCGCATCTTCTATGTGGCCAGAGCCCTGATTATATGCCGCCAAAGCCATCCAGGTACGGTCCGGTTCTTTAATGCGCAGCGGCAACCCGTCTTTCAGCATCGCCAGATAACGTGCTCCGGCGAGTATGTTTTGCTGCACGTCCAGACGGTCGGTCACCTTCATTCGATCAGCGGCGGTTTCCGTTAGCATCATGATGCCCCGCACATTGGCTGGTGAGACCGCCAGATGGTTCCAGTGAGATTCCTGGTAGGCCAGCGCCGCGATCAACCGCCAGTCAATTCCCGTTAATTCTTCAGCCCGGTGAAAATGATCGCGTAAATCCGGCAGTAGGGTTCGCATTTTTTGCAGGATACCGCTCACATCTGTTTGTTCCAATCGCTGGATATGGCCGTAATACCGATCAAGCAGACGTGTCAAAGTGCCGTCTTGTTCGATTCGATTAAAGAAGCTCTGCGTCTTTTCCAATAATTCGCGCTCAGCGTAAGGCGAAAATGCCCATGCCCTTCCGGTGTGTCCGCCTAGATCGAATGCCGCATCCAGATTGGGGTAAAAATTTTTCGCCAGATTGACCTGAGTGGAGTCGGCGACCGCATAATCGGTTTTACCTTCCGCCAGTTTAGTCAAAAGATCTTCAGCTGTGATAGGCACTTCAGTCCATTTTAAATCCGGGATGTCCTGCTTCACCCGATTTAATTGTTCGGCATAGGTTGTTCCACTGGCGATTTCGAGAGTTCGTCCCACGAGTTGATGGATATTTTTCGGCCTCGAATATTCGGTGTTATAGACCACTTGGGGTTGCACAAGCTGATAGATGGGGCCGAAACGTGCCCGCAGTGCATATCTGTCGCTAATGCTTAAGCCTGCAACGAAATGTCCCTGGTGCTTCTCAAGGCTCAATAAGGCGTCATCCATTTTCGACACTACTTTGAATCTTATTTTCATTCCCAAATCGTGTGCGAACTCGGAAGCGAGGTCAAACTCCAGTCCGGCATATCCGCCTTCGGAGTTTTCATAATAGGTATCAGGGCTATTAACCGTAATGACCACCAGTTCATCGGTTTTATCGAATGGCGTGACTGCTTTTTCAGAAGGATCACACGCAGCAAGCATGAGGCAGCAAGCAATTGGGATAACTAAGTGGGGGAAGAGCCGGGGATAAGTGGACATGTATAAGAGAGCAGCAGAATGCGTGGACATTCTGCCATGTTTGTCGTGCACGAGCGCAAGATAAACGTTGGATAAACTGGTAAAATATTTGCTCGCACATGGAGAGGTACCGAAGTGGCCATAACGGCGCTGACTCGAAATCAGATGGTCAGGGTAACCTGGCACGTGGGTTCGAATCCCACCCTCTCCGCCATAGTTAGAGTCTCATAACATTTCATATACCGTCTTAAACCCTTTACCAGAGTTAGTATTGCCTAGTTTTATCCTCTCACATCGTATCACTATGTATTGCAAAATATCAGAATAAGTTGTAGAGTGTGCCGTATATTGAATTTTGGCCTCTCGAATGACTGTTCTTAAACTCACGGATCTATCGGTTAGGAAGCTCGGAAAGCCTGGCGTCCATCGCATTGGTGCTGGCTTGTATATCCGTGTCACCGATGGCGGCTCAAAACATTGGATACATCGCTTCACATTATCCGGAAAAGCTCACTGGATGGGGTTGGGTCCGTACCCGGAGATAACGCTGCAAGAGGCTCAGGAAGGAGCGACGGCAGCTCGTAAAAAAAGACATGCCGGTGTCAACCCCATTACAGCACGTGTTGCAGAAAATGCCAAGGCAAAGAACCTGACCTTTCAGGAATGCGCTGACCAATACATCGCTTCCCATCGTAGCGGCTGGAAAAACCCCAAGCATATAGACCAATGGACAAATACCATTGCCACCTATTGTGGCCCGATCATGGGCAGCTTGCCAGTCAATGAAATTGATGTTGGCCTAGTGATGAGGGTATTGGATCCAATATGGACCACCAAAGCAGAAACCGCAAGCCGGCTGCGCGGTCGGATTGAGTCCATACTGGATTGGGCAACAGTGCGCGGCTATCGCGAAGGTGACAACCCGGCCAGGTGGAAGGGGCAACTCGATCATCTGCTGCCGAACGCAAGCCGGGTAAAAAGAATAACGCACCACGCGGCCCTAGGCTACACGCAAATGGCTGAGTTCATGGGTGTGCTAAGGCAACAGGCCGGAAACGGTGCCAAGGCCCTGGAATACGCCATATTGACCGCTTGCCGTTCAGGTGAGGTTCGCTTTGCCACTTGGGAAGAGGTTAACCTTAAGGATAAGGTATGGGTTATCCCTGCCGAGCGCATGAAGGCCGGCAAAGAGCATCGTATACCGCTATCCGATTCTGCTATTGCCGTACTGAAGCAGATGGATCAATCGAGGCAATTAATTTTCCCGGGTAGGGATGAAGGTAAGCCATTATCTGACATGAGCCTGACTGCGGTATTGCGCAGGATGGACAGAGGTGACCTGACGGCGCATGGTTTCAGATCTACTTTCAGAGATTGGGCCTCAGAGTCTACCGCATACCCTCAGCACGTCGCTGAGATGGCACTGGCGCATTCTATTGGCAGCAAGGTAGAGGCAGCTTACCGTAGAGGGGATTTATTCACCAAGCGCACCAGGATGATGGAGGACTGGGCGAGATTTTGTAACCAGACACAAAGCGGAGCAGTAGTGCCGCTAAAAAGGAGCAAGACCGTGACCTGACGGACTTCAGGTAATGCGGGGTGAAAGGTGATATCAACACCTAACACCCCTGACCACAACGCAACCTAAAGAGGAGGTACGCATCATGGCTGACGCCAATTCTAGCACTGACTCAACACAAACACCCATCAGCAACAAATTTATCGAAGCGCAAGACCTGCTAGGCGACGCCATAGAGGTAGCAGCATTTCTTAAAGAAACTGCAACCATCGAAAGCGCGCACGATGAACTCATTTTATCTACTCAGGAAGCCGGTGGGTTTTGTCACGTCATAGAGGTTTTGATTAAGCGCATCGAAAGGGCTAATTCCCTTTTGGATGAACACAAGGAGGACGCGCGGCATGGCTAAGCGAGCGTCCGTGTCGAGCGTATCATTGACGCGTTGATTTACGCCACCTCTAGCCGGGCCAGGCAAAGAGCGGATACCTTCACCGCCTGGGGTGGCATCTTATTGAAGGAGCAATTGAAGGAGTGTGATATGGCAAAACCTAAGAAACTAAAAGTCAAACTCGAACGAGGTGGGATCGTAAAATTCCCCACTTTTCGCTTTGAAAAAGCCGGTGAACAATTAGCAGAGCTCCACGCTTTTTTCGAAAAGGCTAGTGCCAAAATTAGAGCAAATCCTAATGCGGATGGCTGGATGCGCCTTTGCGAAATATTGAAGAGCGCTAATGAAGATAAGCGGATCAAGTCTTCAGCAGGTGCAAGTGATTTTATGGAACTCATGCTTTTATTGGCCGAGGACGCTATTACCGCATCTTCCGCAGAAGAAGCAATTCAGCCATTGACGTCAGAGTTTATATCTTCTAACGCTCGCTCTATAGCAAACAAAGGCCACGAACCGAGAAGAACCGCAAAAGACTGGGTGGTTAGCGAATGGATGAAATACAAGCTCGATTACAAAAATAACAAGTCATTTTTTGCGCGTGATTATGCCCTGAGAGTCAAGAATGAGCGCGGGGTTCGCATCACGGAACGAACTATTGCTAACAAGTGGTTGAAAAATATTTGATAGCACTATGCGGCATAGTGCACACTATGCCGCATAGTGTATATTTACTTTTTATAACAATAGGTTATGATTCATTCAAACGCTATTGTTACGCTTCAGTTGGGGTTAGGTAATAAAACAATACCGTTTATGGGAAGTTCAGAAGGTTACGATAAACGAATAATAGGAGCATTAAATGAATACGTGGGCAAAGTACATTCGCGCGAAAAGGCTAGCACCACAGTTAGCGATTTCCGAGCCAACGCTCTGGAGGTGGTTAAAAAAAGATCCAACTTTTCCAAAACCAGTGAAATTGTCAGCCAGAGTTACTGCTTGGCTCATTGCCGACATACAGACTTGGCTTGATGCAAAGAAGGGAGTGTGATGAACCCTATAAAAGAAAACGCCCCGGCGGGAACCAGGGCGTCATTTGAAACACAACTGAATCCAAATTATAAACGATTGCCGCCATACGGCAAGCAGTTTATGTCCATCCGAGCCGCCGGCAAAGTTCCCTCAAAAACAGTGATGGTCACCTTTGATTGGGATCTAGCGAAAGCTTACCCGCGCATCGTAATAGCAGATGACACCCTGCCAGACCAGTTGAATTTTAGCTATCTCGCTGGCTTGGTGGTGCAAGTGGTCTACCGCAGAAAGGATGCTCACCGCGTAAGCGGTTTAGTTGGAGCAATTCTTAATGTTAACCCTTCCTTTCTCGCAACCTTTGCGCTTGATCTTGTCGGCATCAGCGATGCCGTGACACTCATCAAGCCGTACGAGAGCGTTCAACGGGAGGCGGCATGAAACTAAATGCCATGCAAGCGGTAGATGCAACGCCCGAAGCTCACGCCGCTTTTTTGGCGGTGACGAAAGTAATTAAGCCTTCGTTGCGAGTAATCGGCCTGCAGGACTTTATTGAAATGGATCTGCCGGCACGCGACACCATGATGTCACCCTGGCTGATGACCCAAAGCCTGAATATGATTTACGGCTGGCGGGGCGTGGGCAAAACTCACATGAGCCTGGGTATTAGCTACGCTTTGGCCTGTGGAAGTTCTTGTCTTAATTGGAAAGCCGGTAAACCTTGGCGCGTGCTGCTCGTTGATGGGGAAATGCCGGGTGCTGCATTACAAGAGCGGCTTGCTGCAATCGTTGCTTCGAATGGATTCAAACCAGAGCCCGGCTTCCTTTCCATCATCACGCCAGACTTACAGCAAGGCGCGATGCCTGACCTTTCGACATATGAAGGCCAGGATGCTATCAGCGAAGTAGCGGAGCGCGTGAAGGCTGATCTCATAGTCATAGATAACATTTCGTGTCTGATACGAGGCGGAGGTCGTGAAAATGACGCAGAGAGCTGGGTGAACGTATCCGAGTGGGCGTTGCTACAGCGACAAGCAGGACGAAGCATTCTATTTATCCATCACAGCGGAAAGAATGGGCAGCAGCGCGGCACATCCAAGCGGGAGGATTTGCTGGATGTGGTTATATCTCTCCGGCGACCGCCTGACTATGATCCTGCCAGTGGTGCATGTTTTGAGATCCATTACGAGAAAGCCCGGCATCTATCAGGCAGTGACGTAGACCCGATAGAGGCGCAACTGACCGTGGACTCACGCGGCATGAGTACCTGGGCATGGAGGACCGTATCCGACTCAACCTTTGACCGCGTTGTAAATCTTGCCAATGAAGGATTGTCGCAAACCGAGATCGCTTCTGAATTGGAGATTAATCGCTCGAATGTATCGAGGGCATGGCGGAAGGCTGAAGAATCCGGTTTGCTAGAAAAGAGGGCTTCAGAAAAGGGTAAAAATCAATATCAAAAGAGGAGTAAAGGCGAATGAATACGTCAATAAAAAAGAGCTTGTTGCGCGGTTCATTTACTAGCAACGCAACAGCGCAACAACCACACCTAAATTACGCAACAAGCAACGCAACAACCACGCAACAACCTACCGCTAAACCCTCATCATTGCTTGATCTAGCACGCAACACCCTACGCAACAACCACGCAACAAGCTCAGAAAAAGACGCGCAACAGGCTCACTCAAAACAGGGTATGGATGTTGCGCGCTCTGAGCTCACCAGATTGGTGCGTTTCTGTGCTGAGATAGAAGGCTTCACAGAAGAGGAACACAAGGATGCGTTGGAGGTGGCGCTAGCTGACTTCGATAGCGCGAAGATCTTCTTTACCTTATACAAGGATGAAACCCTGTCACGTGCCGCTCAGTTAAATAGGACGGTTGGTACTCACAACCCTCAACCGAGATAAAAGAATCGATCCTGACGCGTTCTGGCAAGCAGAGGAGAGCAGCGTGATGACGAGGTTGTTTCTTTCCCAAAAATCACCAGGGCCTCTTAAGGCCAGACCGCGCTGATCCTTTTCATTTCATAAATCTATACAAAAAAGGTAAATATTACCGCTCAAATAGCCTCATTACGTATCATGACATGTCAATTATATAAAGCTATTGACATATTATTGAAAAGGTGTATAAACTATTTTTATGGTATTATTTTCAATAACTTATAGAAAATATTAAAGGGTAATGAATGATTTATGAACTGAAAGAACAGCGCGCCTTAGCGGTAACCGAGATGCGCGCTATGGTTGAGAAGTCTCAGGCCGAGAAACGCAGTATGACCGCTGACGAGAACACGAGATTCGAAGTTTTGAAAAGCAAGATTACCGACTTGGAAAGTCAGGAGACTCGCGCATCATTTCTGGAAAACGCTGAACGCAACATGAAAGGCGCACCAGTCCATGGCGACAAGTCTTTCACCGAACTGGAAAGCAGTGTCAGCCTGATGTCTGTGATCCGTGCTGGCATGGAAGGTCGTTCGTTGACTGGGGCTGAAGCCGAGTATTCCAAAGAAATCGAGCGGCGCACCGGCCGCAAAGCTGGCGGCGTGTTTGTTCCCATGTCTACGCTTGAGAAGCGGGTTAACACGACATCGAGTTCTCCAGAAATAGTACCCACGGACTATCGTCCTGATCAGTTTATCGAACCTTTTCGGAACAAGTTACTGGCGCGCACGCTCGGAGTACGTGTACTAAGTGGATTGCATGGCGATGTGGCGATACCTGCTTACGGTACAGGCGTTACTAGCGCATGGGTGGCGGAAAATGGCGCACTCACTGCTTCAGATCTAACTCACGATACCAAGTCACTGAGCCCTAAGCATGTGGGCGCCTTGTCAGAAATGAGCCGCCAACTAATTCAACAGAGCTCACCTGACATTGAACAATTGCTGCGTGATGACATGGCCTTCGCCTTGGCTGCCGCAATCGATAGCGCACTGATCAAAGGTGGCGGATCAAACGAACCGACGGGCATTATTCCGACCGTTGGCATTCAAACTCAATCTCTCGCAACTCTGGATTGGTCCGGTATCTCAGCCATGATCGAGAAAAGCGAACTCGCAAACAGCAACGCAAGCGCATGGCTGACCTCTCCGGGGGTCATGAAGAAACTGCGTGTCACGCTGAAATCAGCGAGCTCCGGCGCGACTTACCTTACCGAGAATGGCCGTTTGGCTGATCTTCCCATACATAGCACCAAGCAAGTTCCGCTTGCCACCGCCAAGGGCCAATTGATCCTGGGCGAATTCTCCCAGGTATTGTTGGGCATATGGAGCGAACTGGACATTCTGGTCAACCCGTTTGATTCGACTGCCTACGCTCGCGGCGGCGTGCTGGTCCGTGCGATGGCAACCTGCGATATAGTGATACGTCACCCTGAAGCCTTCGTCCTGGCAAACGATATCGTTGTAAGCTAATGAGTGAAGGTGCGAGCATGAGCGCCTTCGAGATCAGATCGGGAGGCGCGCTACGCGCAGTCTCTCCCGGCAAGCTGGCAGGGTATGCCGCGATCTATAACTCGCAAAGTCAGGATCTAGGGGGCTTTGTTGAGCGAATCCTACCCGGCGCATTTAAACGTTCACTCACCAATCCCGATCATATCCGAGCACTGCTTGAGCACGATCCGCAACGCCTTCTAGGCCGCGTTGGCTCGCGTACCCTATCCCTACAGGAAGATACCAAGGGGCTCTACTTCGAGCTATCTCTACCTGATACCAGCTATGCCCGCGACCTGGGAGTATTAGTTGAGCGTGGGGATATATCAGGGTGTTCCTTTGGTTTCCGTGTTCCTGACGGCGGAGCCAATTGGGATATGAGATCCGGCAAGTTGACGCGTGACCTAATCGCGGTGGATTTGCACGAGATAACGATTACCTCAAACCCTGCTTATCTTGATACGACTGTAGCGAAACGTAGCATGGAAGATTGGCGGAAAAGCCAATTAAGCGCAAATATTCGTTGGCTGGAGACGGTGGACGACGATGACGACGATTGGGGGACTCGATGCGCCCGAATTTACTAAATCGAGCTTTGAATTTTATTGGCCTGGAGCGCAGGGCATATAACGCCAATGATCCTTCCTGGAATGGATCCGCATTGCTGCGTGGCAGTAGCATCACCCCTGGACGATCTGAAAGCCTTTCAACGGTCTATGCGTGCGTCTCAGCGATCTCCGAGACCATTGCATCCTTACCCCTAATCCTTTACAAACGCACGACTGACGATGGCAGGGAGCGTGCGGCGGATCATCCCTTGTATCGAGTGTTACACGAACAACCTAACTCGTTGCAGACTGCTCTTGAGTTCCGCGAAATGATGCAGGCAATGGTTCTGCTTCGCGGCAATGCGCATGCTGAAATTATCCGCGGCAACGATGGGCAAGTTATTGGACTTCTCCCATTGATGAGTGATCGAGTGGCTACCTTGCAACTGGACAATGGGAGGCTGGCCTATGACGTCACCGATACCAAGGGCCGTATCCGGCGACTCCTTCAAGACGAAGTATTGCACCTGCGCCATCGTTCCGAAAATGGTTTAGTAGGCGTGTCACCCATCACAGCAAGCCGCGAAACGGTACAGCTGGCGTTATCCGAGCGTGATTATGGAATTACCAACTTCAATAATGGAACAAGGCTCTCGGGCATATTGAAGTTCGAGAACCTTACCCCTGAACAACACATTCAGGTTAGCAAGAGTTGGAATGAGAAGTACGCGGGCATGGACAACGCTGGGCGTGTTGCAATTATTTCAGGGAAGGGAGAATTTACCCCGATATCCATGAGCATGGAAGATGCACAGTGGTTGGAAGCAAGACAATTCTCCGTTGAAGAGTTGGCGAGATTGTTCCGTGTTCCACCTACCATCATTGGTGACCTGCGCCATGGCAACTATTCCAACAGCGTGGAGATGAACCGTGTATTCGTGGTCCATACCCTGCGCCGTCACATGACCATGTGGGAGCAGGCTATCAGCTCGTCACTACTTACCTCTACCTCGAGAAAAGTCTACTTTGCCGAGCATAACGTGGAAGGGCTATTGCGTGGTGATAGCTCCAATCGTGCTGACTTCTACAGCAAGGGCATAGCGGATGGATGGCTACTCATTGATGAGGTACGCAAGTATGAAAACCTGCCAAAGTTGACCGATAAACAGAGCAAGCCTGACGTTTCGATATGAAACGATCACCAGCAATCCACCTATCAGACCGCGCTCTGTCCGTTGCCTTCATAAAAGTAATCAAAAATCATGGAAACCGCTTACCTCTAGACCGCGCTGATATCGTTATTTTCATATCCGCGTAATTCATAGGGGGGGTCAAGATAAAAGATCACGGCAACGCACAGAAGCTAGACCGCGCTCTCCCTTTTCCTTTCATAAACCATAACAAAAAAGGTAAAAAATGGCTAAAAAATCACGGCATCCATTTCTTCCCAGACTGCGCTCGTAGTCATTTATTCACACGTGCAGTTCAGAAAAACAGGTTTTTGAGATGAATCCACGCTTGAGTTTGGGTAGACGAGCTCCAACAATTTTGATATCTCTGTCCTAACGGTGTGCACGTTAAAAAGGCGACTTAGAACGAGTCGGAAATAAAATAGTCCTTGCCGCCCCAGCGCGCCTTGATGTAAGTTCTCTGAATAATGTCCGACTCCACCCTACAATTCCTAGTCATTAAATAATTTTGAAATTATTCGCTTCATTATGTTTGTTGATTTTGTGGGGCCCGGCGCAGGCCGAGTGGATTCAATTCGGAACCACGAACGACGGCCCTGCGTACGTTGATTCTTCGAAGATTGTTTATCGTGCGGACGGGTATATAAGTGTTTTGATGAAATTTTACATGAGCGAAGAAGATGTGAATGAAGGAAAGCGATTAAACCAATCCTTCCATGACTATGATTTCTCAATATCAAAGAATCTTTTTGATTGCTATTCACAACGGTCAAAACTGATAGCAGCAGATGTCTATGACAAGAGTGGGAAACCTTTTCTGAGCTATACATACAAGCCAGAAGAAAAGGAATTTATAGATATAATTCCTGGCAGCATAAATGACGAACTGGCCAAAATCATTTGTAAAAAATATAAATAATTCATTGCTAACCTAGGCCACTTGGGATCGACAGCAGACCTTCTGACAGAATGAACGACACCACTCTTCAATTCCTTGTCATCAACCTTTCCAAGATCGAAGCGATTGCCGAGGAGCTGCCGCGCATTGGGAAGCGATCCGATCTGAAGGTGAAAGCCGACGAGATAAAGAAACTGACGGAGATAGCGCGCAATCAGGCTTACTTAATCCAGAACGAAAAATCAAAGGAAAAGTACGCGCCGGATCTTGGGCAGATGTTCGGCGGGGCGAAGAGTGGGAAGAAAGAATGAACGTTAATGACAATACTAAGTATTGAAACATCTCGAGGCAGTATTTTGACGCGGGCGAGCGCAGGCTATACGATCCCCCTTTACGCGCGCGAACATTTCAGACTACAATCGGTCTTATAGGATATAAACTATAATATAGGTTATAAACGATATTTACGAATCAAACGAGGGCGGCTATATTTGGCTTTCACCACCCTCGACTCAAGGTCTAATGGATTTTGGTCGTCCGCAGAAAGATATCTATACATTACGTAGTTAATTTATAGACACAAACCAAGGAGAGTAATCATGGGGGAGAAATTCGTACGCACTACTGACGGTCGTATAATTTTCCAAGCAATAGTATCAGCTGCGACTAGTGTTAATCATGCATTGTCGACGCGCATGCATGGCTACGCTGATAATGGCTTTCCTGTTGACTCTCCGATAGAAACCAATGATTCTAATATATGGAATATCCTTCGCGCACCAGCGCTTGCTAAATAAACCATAAACTGATCAATTCCGCTCTATTCGCGGTAAAATTGTTAATCAAACGAAGCCCCTCTAAGGGGCTTCGTTACATTCGGGGCACAGAAATGGAATGGGTAAGTAAACCACCTTTTGACATTAGCAATGCCTCCCTATTAGAAGGGTCTTTTACAAGGCACTGCGTTCCACAGTTATCTTTAATTTACTTCGAGCCCATTTTTTCCAAACCTCGGTTCGAGGATATTTTTGGTGCGTGGAAAGAAGATTTAGACCGCAGCGAGAAAGGAAATTTTAAAAACACAGCGATATCGCCGGATCACATAAAAGCTGCAGCTCATCTCACTTATTGGATAAGAAGAGAAGCGCCTATTATTGATCTGATAACATTGCGTGAGTACGTGGCCACCCCAGGGAGTGGTAGTCAGTACGATGAACATGAGACCATTAAGATCGAACGGGGGCTTCGAGATATCCCAGATACTATAGTTTTGCCAGATCCAGAAGTTATCGTGGCAACTTTAGATAATGGCATGACTATGAAAGAATTTATGGAGGATAGGGAAAAAGCCGTAGTTTATGGCAATGAGTTATTTGCGTTTTCTTTCGGATTTCACTTAGCGAAAGCATACGAGGAACAGAAACGAAAGGAGTTAGGTTTGATCTCTAAAAGCATAGCGTGGCCTTCGGGTGCCTATATTGATGATTTGTGTTATTTTTTAAAATTCAAGAATGTATCGCCACATTCTCTTGATCTTATCTATCGAGCATTGTTGAAGATCTCCGATTAAAATATGCACAACCCGCTTCGGCGGGATCATATTTTTCCGCAAGCCAAATTTAATGAATGTGACCGCTGAAAAACCCGCCCACATTCACTTGATAACCTTAAAATTGATTTTGTATAGAGGGTTGTAGAGCAGAGGCAATTAACATTCTTAAACCCTTTATCCATGAGCGTTTACATAGATAACTGGCGGACACCCTTCCGCCAATAAACCAGGAAAAACGCTGTTCTATAGGGGTATTTATATCATACCCACCAATATGCCCATCATTGTTAACGCGGTGACTTGACGCGGTTTGCTTCTAAGTGGAAATATTAGTCAGTTGTGTTCAGGCTTCATAGTAGTGGTCCGGAGCGTGCTCAAAACCTTTTCCTTACCTTCTAAGGGAGGCCCCCACCCCGCCACCCCTCCAATTTGCCCACAAATGCCGCTCATCCCCCACTTCCAAAAATTTTCGAATTACCATGCAACGCATCTAACCGTCCCAGACGCGACGCGCTGAAGTCACATAGGCAAAATGCAACATGAATGCAGTAGAAATCGAAGCAGCCATATCGGAACTCGCACTTCAGCCATTCGATGCAGCGGAGTTCCCGTTCGCGTTCCTAACCGCTTTCGGCAATAAGGACACGGCTCTCAAGCGCCTGCGTACAGGCAACAACAACGCCTCCGATGTGCCCGGTGGAGTGCTCCAGCGCAACAACATCCACATTGCCGCGTGCGAAGCCGGCACGGTGGGCGCAACCCTCAAGGCATTACGCGCCAGCCCGGCCACTACAAAAGCCAAGGCCAAGTTCATCCTCGCCACCGACGGGCAGACCCTTGAGGCCGAAGAGCTGGCCGGTGGCGAAACCATCACATGCGCCTATTCTTACTTCCCCGACCATTTCGGCTTCTTCCTGCCGCTGGCAGGCATCTCCACCATCAAGGAGATCAAAGACAACCCCGTCGACGTGCGCGCCACCGGGCGCCTGAATAAACTCTATGTCGAACTGTTGCGCGAAAATCCGGACTGGGCCACGGACGAGCGCCGGGCGGCAATGAACCATTTCATGGCGCGCTTGATTTTTTGTTTCTTTGCCGAAGACACCGATATCTTCAACGGCACCGGCCTGTTCACCCAGACTGTGGAGCAGATGAGCGAGCGCGACGGCTCCAACACGCATGAGGTGTTGGAAGCCATCTTCCGCGCCATGAACATCAAGGTTGCCGAGCGCGCCCCCGCCCAGCCCAGGTTGCCGAACTGGGCCAATGGCTTTCCCTATGTGAATGGCGGCCTGTTCTCCGGCAGTATCGAAGTGCCGCGCTTCACACGCATGGCGCGCACCTACCTGTTGCATGCCGGCGGCCTGAACTGGAAACAAATCAACCCCGACATCTTCGGCAGCATGATCCAAGCCGTGGCCGATGATGAAGAGCGCGGCGCATTGGGCCTGCACTACACTAGCGTGCCCAACATCCTGAAGGTGCTGAACCCATTGTTCCTGGATGACCTGCGCGCGCAATTGGCCGAAGCCGGCGACAACGAACGCAAGCTGCTGAACCTGCGCAAGCGCATGGCGCTCATTCGTGTGTTCGATCCGGCCTGCGGCTCTGGCAACTTCCTGGTCATCGCCTACAAACAGATGCGCGAGATCGAGTCGGAAATCAACCTCCGCCGGGGAGAACCGCACTTGGGGAGCGAAATACCGTTGACCAACTTCCGGGGCATCGAATTACGTGATTTCCCTGCGGAGATCGCCCGGCTCGCGCTCATTATTGCCGAGTTCCAGTGTGATGTGCTTTATCGCGGGCAGAAGGATGCCTTGGCGGAATTTCTGCCGCTGGATGCGCAGAACTGGATCATTTGCGGCAATGCGCTGCGGCTGGATTGGTTGAGCATTTGCCCACCGACGGGCACGAGCGTGAAAGTGACGGCGGATGATTTGTTTAGCACGCCGCTTGATCAGACGGAAATCAACTTTGAGAATGATGGCGGCGAAACTTACATTTGTGGCAACCCGCCGTACAAGGGGAGTCAAGCCCAGATCTTGGAACAGAAAGATGATCTAAAGCTAGTATTTGGCTTACATCAGAAACGGTGGCCTTCACTCGACTATATTGCTGGGTGGTTTTTCAAGGCTGCGAAGTACCTCAGTGCGACTGATGGTAAAGCTGCGTTCGTCAGCACAAACTCGATTTGCCAAGGCGAGCAGGTGCCATTGCTCTGGCCGCTTTTGTTAGAAATGGGGCACGGTATTGGCTTTTGCCATACCTCGTTTAGCTGGAGCAATCTTGCAAGTCGAAACGCAGGTGTGACCGTTGTTGTGATTGGCTTTGGTAGGGAGGTTACCGGCAAAAAAAGGATCTATGAATCTGATGATGCCGGCGAGGTGACAGTTCGCGAAGTCAGCAACATCAACCCCTACCTCGTTGCCGCAGACAACATCGTTGTTCAAGCCGTGAGCGGACAACCGCGCGACAAGTGGTTGATGTTGAAAGGTAACCAGCCAACCGACGGCGGGCACCTTTGTCTGTCTCCGGACGAGCGCGCTGCGCTATTACAAGAGACGCCGGAGGCTGACGCATACATCATGCGTTACGTTGGTTCGCAGGAGCTTATTAGGGGCGAGCAGCGCTATTGCATCTGGGTTGAAGACGATCAGCGACAGAAAGCAGAACGTCTGCTTCCTTTGGCACAGCGATTTAACAAAGTTGCAGAGACGCGTTCTGCAAGCGTCGCCCCTAGCACTCGCCCGTTCGCGGCATTCCCCCATCGGTTCAGGCAAATACAAGCCGTTGGCGTCAGAACAACCATCGCGATTCCGAGCGTAAGTTCGGAGCGTCGGCCCTACCTTCCAGTCGATTTGCTGGGGGAGCGCACAATCGTGTCCAACCTGGCCTTCAGTCTCTATGATGCGCCTCTCTGGAACATGGCGCTAATCGCCTCGCGCCTGCATCTGGTCTGGATCAGCACGGTTTGTGGCAAGCTAAAAACCGACTTCCGCTACTCCAACACCCTCGGTTGGAACACCTTTCCTGTGCTGCAGTTCACCGAGAAAAACAAGGCCGACCTGACTACCTGCGCCGAGAACATCCTGCTGGCGCGCGAAGCGCATTTTCCGGCCACCATCGCCGACCTGTACGACCTGTACGACCCGAACAACCCGAACACCATGCCGGAGAACCTTCGTCGTGCCCACGAGTGCAACGACGAAGTGTTGGAGCGCATCTATATCGGCCGCCGCTTCAAAAACGACACTGAGCGGCTGGAAAAACTGTTTGAGCTATACACCAAAATGACAGCGTCAGCGGGCAACGCTAAGCCCGCGACCAAAGCGACAAGGGGAGAAAAAGCGTGACGGAGCAAGCCAGCAATCCAACCAACACCTATACTGTGCCGTCGGTGTCCATCACCACGGCGCGCACCGGTATGTCCAGCAAGGCCAACGCGCTGGGGATGCGCGCCATGCAGGAGCGCGCCTATGCAAAGCGCGGCGAGCAGTATCTACTGATCAAATCGCCACCCGCCTCGGGCAAGTCCCGTGCGCTGATGTTCATCTCGCTCGACAAGCTGCACAACCAGGGTCTGCAGCAGGCCATCATCGTGGTGCCCGAGCGCTCCATTGGTGGCAGCTTCGCCGACGAACCGCTGAGCCAGTACGGTTTCCACTGGGACTGGCACGTTGCCCCACAGTGGAATCTATGCAACGCTCCTGGCATAGACGAACCTCGGGTGGCCAAGTCAAAAGTGGATGCGGTGCGCAAGTTTCTCGCAAGCTCCGATAAGACGCTGGTCTGCACTCACGCAACTTTTCGTTTTGCAGTGGAAGAACTGGGCATCCAGGCTTTCGACGATCGCCTGATCGCGGTTGACGAATTCCACCACGTCTCCAGCAATCCGGACAACAAGCTGGGCAGCCAGTTGAACGCGTTCATCGTTCGCGACAAGGTGCATCTGGTGGCCATGACCGGCTCATACTTTCGGGGCGATAGCGAGGCGGTGCTAGCCCCTGCGGATGAGGCCAAGTTCGAAACGGTCACCTACACCTACTACGAGCAACTCAACGGCTACATCTGGCTCAAATCGCTGGACATCGGCTATTTCTTCTACACGGGCCGCTACGTTGATGCCATTGCCAAGGTGCTGGACCCGGGGCTGAGAACCATCGTGCATATACCCAGCGTTAACTCGCGAGAGAGTCTTCAAGATAAGGAGCGCGAGGTGAACGAGATCATGAACACGCTGGGCGAATGGAAGGGCATCGACCCGTCTACCGGCTTCCATCAGGTGCTGACCAAAGAGGGCCGCGTGCTGAAAGTGGCGGACCTGGTGGACGACAGCGATGCGCCCAAACGCAGTCGCGTGCTGGCCGCGCTGAAAGACCCGGCACAGAAAGTTAACCGCCACCACGTGGATGTCATCATCGCTCTCGGCATGGCAAAGGAAGGTTTCGATTGGATATGGTGCGAGCACGCGCTGACCGTCGGTTACCGCAGCAGCCTGACGGAAATCGTGCAGATCATTGGCCGCGCTACCCGCGATGCCGAGGGCAAGGAACGAGCGCGTTTCACCAACCTGATCGCTGAACCCACGGCTGAACAAACCGCCGTGGTTGAGGCGGTGAACGACATGCTCAAGGCCATTTCCGCTAGTCTGCTAATGGAGCAGGTGCTGGCCCCGCGCTTTGAGTTCACCCCAAAAAACACCGGCCCGAAGGAAGGCTTCGATTACGGTGAGGAAGGCTATAAGGACGGTGGTCACAACATCGGGGTGAACGAGAAGACCGGCCAGATTCACGTGGAGATCAACGGGCTGACAACGCCGCAAAGCCCGGAGGCCACGCGCATCTGCAAGGAAGACTTGAACGAAGTTGTCACCAGTTTCTTGCAGGACAAAACCGTGCTGGAACGCGGTCTGTTCGACAAGGAGAACACCCTGCCCGAAGAGCTGACCCAGTTGCGCATGGGCAAGATCGTGCGCGAGCGTTACCCGGACTTGTGCGGGACCGACCAGGAGGCCATCCGACAACACGCCATCGCCGCCATGAACATCACGCAGCAGGCCAAGTTGGCGTTGGCCCAGGCCGATGCGAGTGGTGGTGAGACCCCAGGCAGCGTGGCCTTACTGGATGGGGTGCGCAAGTTCGTCAATGTGCGTGACCTGGACATTGATCTGATCGACCGCATCAATCCCTTCGATGCTGCCTATGCGGTGCTGGCGAAAGCGATGGATGAGAAATCGCTGCGCCAGGTGCAGGCCAGTATCGCCGCCAAGAAGGTGAACATTCCCGAAGACGAAGCCCGTGAGCTGGCAAAACGCGCCTTGCAGTTCAAGAACGAGCGGGGCCGCCTGCCAGATATCAATTCCGCCGATGCGTGGGAAAAGCGCATGGCCGAAGGCGTGGCCGTGCTGGCGCGGTACCGCGCGCAGGCCAAGGCGGCACAGGGTAAGGGGGAGTCCGGCAATGGCTGAGTTGGATGATGACGAGCTGTTGGATGCGCTGGGGGTGGAAGTCGCCCCGCTCAAATCCGCCAGCCGAACTCCGCGCGAAGAACGCATCATCGCAGGCTTCGAGGATATCCTGCGCTTCCATCAGGCTCATGGCCGCGCCCCGCTGCACGGGGAGGGCCGCGACATCTTTGAGCGCCTGTATGCCGTGCGCCTGGACCAGCTACGCAAGTTGCCGGAAGCGCAAACCTTGCTGGCTGGGCTGGACATCCCCGGCTTGCTGTCTGGTGTGGCAAACGAGATCGATGTCGATGAACTAGACGAAGACGCTTTACTGGTCGAGTTGGGTATTGGCGATCAACCTGCTGACCAGAACGATATCACCATGCTGCGCCATGTACGTTCCAGCGCTGAAAAGCGTGCGGCAGAGGAAATCGCTGACCGTACGCCGTGTGCAGATTTTGATAAGTTCCAGCCACTGTTCGAACAGGTGGAGCGGGAATTGAAATCTGGCGTTCGCAAAACGCTGCGCTTCGGACGCGATACCAGCATTGCCAGCGGAAACTACTTCATCGTCGGTGGGCAGCTTGCCTATGTGGCCGAAGTTGGCGAAATCATCAAGGCACCGAACGGTGAAAGCGATGCACGTCTGCGTGTCATCTACGCCAACGGCACGGAAAGCAACTTGCTTCGCCGCTCGCTTCAGCGGGCGCTCTACAAGGATGACTCCGGCCGACGCCTGACCGACCCAGACATGGGGCCTCTTTTTGGCGATGCGTCAGAACCTGACGATATTGAAACCGGAACCATCTACGTGCTGCGCAGCCTGTCTAACCACCCATTCGTCGCCGAGCACCGCGAACTGATCCACAAGATCGGCGTGACTGGCGGCAAGGTGGAGGCCCGCATCGCAGGCGCGGAAACGGATGCTACCTATCTGTTGGCCGCCGTGGAGGTGGTGGCTACCTACAAGCTGCACAACTTGAACCGCACTAGGCTGGAGAACATCTTCCATCGCTTGTTCGGTGCAGCCCAGCTCGATTTAGCTATCGAAGACCGCTTCGGACATCCGGTTAAGCCGAGGGAATGGTTCCTGGTGCCGCTCCATGTGGTTGACGAAGCGGTTCAGCGCATTCGGAATGGGTCGATTACCGATGTCGTTTACGATCTCAAGACAGCCCGATTGATCGGTTAGGATCATTGCCACAGAGTAGCTGCTGCGCGTCGCTGAGCATGAAGGCTGTTCTTCAGCAAACACCTCTGCAATGAAGCGTTCGTACGGCGTGGGTGATGCCGCTGCCCACCACCTGGCAATCCCGAACCATTTTGAACGCCGGGATATCGTTCTAGCCTGCCGTGCAGGAAAATGCAGTCGGATTTACATTGCCATCATCTTTTGGCACAGTTATCTGCAAGCGCTTTCTTACAGCCTCTTGAAGTTGTTGAAGATTGAACAACCTCGCCCGGTGCGATTTGACTCCGGGGCACCGTAACTTCGGGAGTAGGGTGGTAATCCAAGCAAGAGCTTTCTCTTTGTCTGAAGCAATCAATTCCCGTCGAAATTTACCTCATAATATATGCGAGCTTTTCCTGTTGTATGCGCTTGTTATAGATAAGGCCCAATAAAGTATGAACTTTTGTTGAGTTCCATGATTGGATGGTGATGGAAAGAGAAAACGCAAGAAAGCAAACACTGGAGCAACTTCACGAGCGGCGCAAGCAAGTCGTGCGGTTGCACAAGAAGGGCATCAAGATCATGCAGATCGTGGCGATGACGGGACT
>JACCWK010000198.1 GCA_013697655.1 Nitrosospira sp. | reverse complement strand
CGATCGGGCGGCCCCGCCCACCTTCTGTGCGGCCGCGCCTGCCCGGTTCGCCAGATTTTCCGCCGCAGCCTGTGCGTCGCCTGTCTTATTGCTGGAAGTATCGTTTGCCATTGTTAGCTCCTTTTTTCTTATGAAGAAATATTAATTTCATACTCTGTAATGTGGACCGGGAATCAGGTTTGATCAACCCGGCCTATCATGGTGTGAGAGGAGTTCCGGGCGGCATTCTGGAAGCCTCGTCGGGGTTTATTCTGCCGTCGCGATCGATGTCTGCGGCTTCTCTATTCGCTCGATTTAATTTATCCCTAACTGGGTCGGTACCAGTTGTCGGGCTGGGACTAGGGTAATTAGGGGGTGATGGGCTAGTGCCGCTATGTCCCGCTGGTGGTTGACCAACGATCGACCCCCCAGGGTGGGGGACGGGTTGCCCCCCTACAAGCTGAGCCTGAATCGCACCCGGACCCATGAAAACTATCGCGCTAACGAAGGCGAGCGATTGAGCCGTGAAAATTGAAGAGAGTTTCATAGCGGTTCCCTTGGCCAGTTTTTGTTAAATTGCTAAATTTCCGAGACAATTTTACCGGCCCGTTTACAAATTCTCGGTGCGGAACCACACCAACGGATAGAATAAGCGGCTAAGTCTTTAAATCTGAAAGCATAAAATCGGCGATTCTCTTATAGCCTCTTATGCTCTCCCAATGCATTGAGCGAACTTTAATGCTTGCTTAACGTTCATATTCATTAACCGGTTTTCGAGAGTGGATTACTTGCTCCTGCACTCCTTTAACTTCAGCTATGGTATCCAGAAAGCGAAAACTCCTTAACCCTCTCGATAGACATCCAATAGAAAGAACTTATTGCGGAGCAGGGAGCATGTCTCAGGGTGATGATGCAGGGGCAGGCGAGATGCATGCCAGTACACTTCTCGCGAATTGTTTAGGTTTTTTGTCATAGAGTTTCTTCCCTATACTAAATGCGCGTTTCTGCAGTTTTGCCCGACGCCGTTCAATTAACGCATGCAGCGTTTTTATCATATCTGCATCAACGGGGGCATAAGCTCCCCGTGCAGTTTCCTGTGAAAGCATGGTGAGGTCATGGTCATCTCCCAAGCTGTCGGCCAGGTCTTCGCTCCACTTCAAGATATGCGCTACGTCCTCTTTCGTTGAAGGGTGAAGACCCTCGACCGCATTAAGCAAATACTTCACCTGTTTTCGCCATTCGTGCAACGCTTCCGGGGTACGCGCCGTGTCGGCCTCAGCGCTTGCTTTGCAACCCTTGAGGAAGATGTCCCGTAGCCCTGTATCGATTGCTTCAGAATTAATAGATGCAACGTCCTCTTTTTTTGACATAGCGAGAGAGCCCCTGAGTAACCGGATACACTTTTCCAGTTCGGTGGGGGTGCGTGAAAAATGGCGGCGCGCCTTTGTCAAATTCGCATGCAATATCTTCACAAGGGGACCAAGCTCAAAGCCTTGCAGCTCATCTTTGTACCGCTCATGTAGCGAATCGAAAGCGTCAATCAACGATTTGGCATCACGGAACGGCGATAGAAAACGACCCGCATCCCTGAGCCTGGAGTTCTCCAATCGGTAGGTTGTTTTGTTCATCCCATCTTGCAACAGCCGCAGTGCGGCTCGCGCCTTCTTCAAAGCTTTGCGTGCGTCATGAATGGCTTCGTCCGAGATAGGGGAGGGTGCGTTAATCTGCTTAATCGCTTCGCCGATTGCTAGTTGCAAGAGCTTGCATGCCGGATTCATTGGCGTATTCCCGCGGGTGGTCATCATGGGGGGCTTCATAAGGAAGCATCAGCCGGCAGAACCCGGCTCAAGCGAAAGCCCTGAGTTTTCTCGTCATACTTGAATTTATTGCGGCTGCCTTTTTGCATGTCAATAATGATGTTGACAAGACCGGACTCAGCCCGGGGTTCCAAACTACCAAGATGTCCACATCATACGATGTTCCTGTCAAAAACCTCGGACCGGTCGGTCCTTTTATAACGTATTCGTGCATAAGTTAATCGTGGTGCGAGAGTACATTAAGGAACTATTTTTCGCCTCGCCGCGTCGCGGGGTCGTTCGGACTCGTGGCTATCGTGCCGCAATACGCTGATTTCCCCATCTTCTTCCAGATAAGCGATCTTTACTTCGTTGATATTTTCGACCCCTTGCTCGCAGCTTGGATTGCAATTCTTCCATAGTAATCAGCTCTCGCCTCATGATTTTCCGCTGTATCTTGCCGCTTCGTACAAGAGCCTGCGGAGCCGGCTGTATTAAGCGGCGAACACCGGGGAACTTAAAGCTCATCCAATTCAGAAAATAATTCCATCCCGCGATAGTGGCTACGAGAATGCAGCCATCCGTGATTGAGTCGTAGCCTCCGGACATGGCATTACTCGCCGCGTCGGCGATGAGGACAAGCAGCATCACATCTGCAATGGCAATAGCCCCAACGTCGCGGCGAAGCAGAAATCTGAATAGCAAGAAGATGAACCAATAGATAACTGTTCCTCGTATAAAGATTTCAGCCGGACTGACTGAAAAATTAAAAAGACGAACCCAATCAATCATTCGTGAAGTTGGTTGTGCTACTTTGCGTATCAATTTTCATGTGGCTTTCTTTATATATCTGAGCTTCTTGCAAAACTCCCGGGTGATCTGAGAGTAGGCATTGTTATTTACTGATCAAGATGACCTGAAGAGTAGTTTTGTTAAATTTCCTGACTCGTTTTGTTCAGGAACCCTGTTTTCGACCT
>JACCWK010000197.1 GCA_013697655.1 Nitrosospira sp. | reverse complement strand
AGGTCGAAAACAGGGTTCCTGAACAAAACGAGTCAGGAAATTTAACAAAACTACTCTTCAGGTCATCTTGATCAGTAAATAACAATGCCTACTCTCAGATCACCCGGGAGTTTTGCAAGAAGCTCAGGTGTCAGAGGGTTTTGGCTCATCAAGGTTTGCCTGCTCCTGATCAGGAACAGTGGATTCCTGCTCCAGATGTTCCATGATCGCGTAGGTGAGCGCTTTGCAGCCTTCGCCTGAGATGGCCGAAACGATAAAACTTTTTCCCTTCCAGCCCAGGCTGCGGATAAATTTTTTGCAAATTTTTTCGCGTTCATTTTCGGGCAGTAAATCGGCCTTATTCAGCACCAGCCAGCGCGGTTTCTCATAGAGAGATTCATCGTACTTCCTGAGTTCTTTAACGAGGGCTTTTGCCTCGCGCACAGGATCCATGCTTTCATCCAGTGGCGCTATGTCTACCATGTGCAGCAACAGGCGGGTGCGCATAAGATGCTTGAGGAAGCGATGGCCCAACCCCGCGCCTTCTGCCGCGCCCTCTATCAGACCAGGTATATCCGCCATCACAAAGCTGCGGTTCTGATCTACGCGCACCATGCCGAGGTTGGGGTGCATTGTGGTGAAAGGATAGTCGGCCACTTTCGGACGGGCAGCGGACACTGCGCGGATAAGGGTTGATTTCCCAGCGTTGGGCATGCCGAGGAGCCCTACATCTGCCAGAACCTTGAGTTCCAGTTTAAGATCGAATTCCTGACCCGGTTCACCAAAAGTAAACTGGCGGGGTGCCCGATTGGTGCTGGATTTGAAATGCAGATTGCCAAGCCCACCCGCACCACCCTTAGCCAGCAGTACTTTTTGCTCATGGTGCGCGAGATCAAAGATGACTTCTCCCGTGGAGGCATGACTGATAACTGTGCCTACCGGCATGCGCAATACAATATCTTCAGCTCCCTTGCCGTAACAATCGGAGCCGCGCCCGTTCTCGCCCTTTTTAGCGCGATGCATACGCGCAAAGCGATAATCCACCAAGGTATTGATATTGCGGTCCGCGATGGCATAAATACTGCCGCCATGTCCGCCATCACCACCAGAGGGTCCCCCTTTGGGAATAAATTTTTCCCGTCGGAAACTGGCGGCGCCGTCGCCACCCTTTCCAGCAATAACCTGGATTATTGCTTCATCTATGTATTTCATAAGATAGCTTTTCGAGGCTGATTAGCGCCAACAAACAAAAAAGCCCTATCGGGATGACAGGGCTTTTAGCAGGTTTAATTAAATTCAGACCGGTGTGACGCTTACCATTTTGCGTTGCGTCGCGCCCTTGGTGCTGAAGTTTACTTTGCCCGTAACCTTGGCGAAAAGGGTGTGATCCTTTCCCATGCCCACATTCTCTCCAGCATGAACCCGGGTGCCTCGCTGACGAATGATGATGCTGCCTGCCGGGATCAATTCGCCACCGTAGCTCTTCACACCCAGACGTTTGGAATTCGAATCACGACCGTTTCTGGAACTCCCGCCTGCTTTTTTATGTGCCATGCTAAACTCTCCCTATGCCGAGATGCCAGTGATCTGAATTTCGGTATAATTTTGCCGATGTCCCTGATGTTTCTGATAATGTTTGCGCCGCCGCATCTTGAAAATACGCACCTTGTCATGCCTGCCCTGACCCAGCACAGTAGCCTTGACCGACGCGCCGCTTAACATTGGCTGGCCCAACGAAATATTGTCGCCATCGGCGATCATCAATATCTGGTCGATTAGGAACTCGCTGCCAATATCCGCCGGTATCTGTTCTATTTTAAGTTTTAGTCCGGCCTCAACGCGGTACTGCTTCCCGCCGGTTTTTATGATCGCATACATGTCGGACTCCGTTTATTGCTCTCGTAGCAAGAGCGCCCTGAAGAGGTAAGCGCGAATTATACACAGCCGCCCCTCTAAGGTCAAAGGCCTGTTGCAAATGAGTTTTGTGCCAAAATGCGTGGTTGCTCCAATTGTCGAACTTGACACATTGGCAGCGACGTTTCTACCATGGCAGCTTTTTTGCAGGAACCTCTGTGTCAATTGAACGAATAAAAGGCCTTATTGCTCCGGACATGGACGCGGTGGACGCGGTCATTCGTGAAAAACTTTACTCCGATGTTGGGCTCATCCGCCAGGTAAGCGAATACATCATCAACAGCGGCGGCAAACGCTTACGTCCGGCACTGGTGATTCTTTCCGCCGGCGCATTCGGCTATTCCGGGAAGTATCATTTCAATCTCGCAGCGGTGGTGGAATTCATTCATACCGCAACTTTGTTGCATGACGACGTGGTGGATGCATCGGAACTACGGCGCAGCAAAGCCACGGCCAATGCTCTATTCGGTAATGCCGCCAGCGTTCTGGTTGGCGATTTTCTGTATTCCCGCGCGTTTCAGATGATGATGGAAGTGAACAATATGCGCGTCATGCGCGTACTGGCCGATGCAACCAACACCATTGCCGAAGGTGAAGTGCTGCAGTTGCTCAATTGTCGTGACCCCAATGTCGATGAGGAAAATTACCTCCGGGTGATCAGGTACAAGACTGCCAAGCTGTTTGAGGCGGCAACCCGTCTGGGCGCAATTCTTGGCAATTCCACACCGGCTGAGGAGGAAGCGATGGCTATATATGGCACGCATCTCGGCACGGCGTTTCAGTTAACTGATGACATGCTGGATTACTCCGGGGATTATCATGAGACAGGCAAGAATTTGGGCGATGATCTGACTGAAGGCAAACCTACGCTGCCGCTGATTTATGCAATGAGAACAGGGTCGAGCGCTCAGGCGGCGATCATACGCAATGCCATTGAGCAAGGCGGGGAGGGCGGTCTCCAGCCAGTGCTGGAGGTGATCCAACAGACGGGTGCATTGGATTACACACGTCAGCGGGCGCAAGCCGAATCCAGCACGGCATCTTCAGCGATTGCATCATTACCGGATTCCGATCATAAGGAATGCCTGTTACAGCTCACCACCTTTGCCGTAGCGCGAAATTATTGAGGGGATTTCTACGGATCCGGCAAATCGAATCTGCTGCCCAGGCTCCAGCTATGCAATCGCTCTAAAACAAATTGGATGTTAGCAACAAATAGAATTGTCCGGTTTGGTAGCAAATAGAGTGTCCGCTTTCTAACGCATCGAATTATGGATTCGATTCAGTGCGCGGCTGTGGCGGCGGATTTACGCCACAACCTTATTTTT
>JACCWK010000195.1 GCA_013697655.1 Nitrosospira sp. | reverse complement strand
AGGTCGAAAACAGGGTTCCTGAACAAAACGAGTCAGGAAATTTAACAAAACTACTCTTCAGGTCATCTTGATCAGTAAATAACAATGCCTACTCTCAGATCACCCGGGAGTTTTGCAAGAAGCTCTTTATATTACGATTAACTTTTTCGTATCAGCTTACCGAATAGTAAAAAAGTTTAAATTTCATTTTTATACTGCATATTGGCTGGCACCTTACCCGAAATACATTTTCATGCCAATCGTGGAGTCCTGCGCCCATTGCGCAATCCACGATAATCCATCAGTACGCTAGTTAACCCATTTGTCTAAGCGGCAAAATACATGCCCCACAGTGTTACCCTGATTACCACCATCGCTGTTAGTTTCGGGCTTGCTTTGCTGATGGGACTTATCGCCAATCGATTAAAGTTGCCGGTATTGGTTGGCTATCTGGTCGCAGGTGTGATTCTTGGTTCCAATACACCAGGCTTCGTGGCCGACATGGAGTTGTCGGCCCAACTGGCGGAAATCGGAGTCATACTGCTGATGTTCGGCGTCGGGTTGCACTTCTCATTAAACGATCTTCTGGCAGTCCGGCGCATCGCCTTGCCTGGCGCGATCGTGCAGATTGGGGTAGCTACCGCTCTCGGCGCCACAGTTGCACTTGCTTGGGGTTGGGGACTGGGCGCGAGCATTGTGTTTGGCGTGGCGCTTTCCACGGCCAGTACGGTGGTGCTCCTTCGGGCACTGGAGCAGCGTGGCGTACTCAAGTCAGTCAATGGGTCAATTGCAGTGGGCTGGCTGGTGGTAGAGGATTTGGCGATGGTTCTGGTCCTCGTTCTACTGCCCCCCCTTGCCGGATGGCTTGGGGGTACTGCAGACAGTCCCGCTACGGAAGGCTCCAACTCCGACTTGCTGATAACGCTCCTGCTCACTTTTGGCAAGGTATCGATCTTCATTGCCCTCATGCTTATTGTGGGGAAACGCGTTTTCCCTTGGCTGCTTTGGCATGTCGCCAGTACCAATTCAAACGAACTTTTCATTTTGAGCGTGATCGCGGTGGCGATAGGCATCGCTTATGGTTCCGCAATGCTATTCGGCGTTTCCTTCGCTCTCGGTGCCTTTTTCGCTGGCATGGTTATGAGAGAGTCTGATTTGAGCCACCGGGCCGCTCAGGAGTCTTTGCCGCTCAGAGATGCTTTTTCGGTTCTGTTTTTCGTATCTGTTGGGATGTTGTTCGACCCGAACGTCCTGATAGAACATCCACTCCGTGTTCTTTTCACGCTTATGATTATCATTATTGGTAAATCTCTGGCCGCATTTCTGCTTGTGCTTGCGTTTCGGTATCCGCTTAATACGGCGCTGACCGTGTCTGCCAGTCTCGCCCAGATTGGCGAATTCTCTTTTATCCTTGCGGCGCTTGGTGTCTCGCTCGGACTCCTGCCTCTGGAGGCCCAGAGTCTCATACTGGCGGGGGCGTTTATCTCGATTACGCTCAATCCTCTAGTGTTCCAGGTGATTGAACCAGCGCAGGCATGGATACGTTCACGCTCCAAGCTTGCCCGCATACTTGAGCGCACAGACGATCCCCTGGCTGAATTGCCGATGACGGTTGCCTCAAGCTATGTTACAAACCACGTGGTGCTCGTCGGCTATGGCCGAGTTGGCCGCCATATCGGCGAAGCTTTGGCTGAACAGGGACTGGCGCTGGTTGTCGTGGAACAAAATCGCGAGACAGTCGAGGGGTTGCGCAAACGTGGAATTCATGCCGTAGCGGGCGATGCGTCGGAACCCGCTGTACTTATACAGGCGCATATTGCGCGTGCCAACATGCTCGTGATAGCAGTTCCCGATGCTCTGCGCGCTCGCCGGATGATCGAGACTGCACGTATGCTTAATCCGCCGATCGAGATCATTGTGCGTACACATAACGAAGAGGAGGCAGCGTTACTGCGGAAAGAAAGCGGGGGAATGGTATTCATAGGCGAGCACGAGCTTGCTCTCAGCATGACACGCCATGTGCTAAAAAATTCGACCGATAAAAAATGAGCAACACTGGAAATGAAAGAAGAATGGGGTAAAGTGAAGAAAAACGCCGTTACGCTAACCTAACCAAGGGGGAGTGCCGCGGCTGCTGCCGGAATATATATTGGGCCTGATAACGCTGCGCTGACATAGGAGAAAATTTATGAATAACCGGATTAGCATTTATCACAAACCTACATGCAGTAAATGCAGAGCCACTCTTGCCCTTCTCAAGGAGAGCGGGCAAGAATTCGATGCAGTTAATTATTACGAAGTGCCTTTAACCATCGAGCGCTTACGTGAGCTTATTGAAAAACTGGATCTGCCTGTCAGCGACTTGCTGCGCAGTGATGAACCGCTGGCGCGCAGTCTTAAGCTTGCTGAGCGGCAGCTATCAGATGACGAATTGATAAAGATTATGGTGGAAAATCCAGACCTAATTCAGAGGCCAATTGTGGTGCGCGATGATGAGGCCGTGCTGTGCCGGCCACCGGAGAATATAATGAAACTATTGTGACCTGTTGTGACGTATCTATGATTGCCGGAAAAGCATCCAACCTGGTTTTGAATTTCGTCGCATCATGAGGGTTAAAACAAGAAGTCGCAGGAGATTGGTGTTCTGCTGGTGAATCAACGAGACGTAGTGATATGCTCGATAATATAAAAGATAAGGGAAAATGATGATGAATGCAAAATCGACCGATATTTGGCGGCTAATTGTCCCGCTTCTTGTTGCGTGGATACTGGGGATGTTCGCGACCGTCGTGCAAGCAGAATGTACGGGTTGCCTATGTCCAGGAAATCCCTGCAAACTGTGTTCATTGCCGCCCACGACAAGTCTTCCCCCCGCCCCGGATGAAGCTGACGCGTGTCTTAGAATCAGGGAGAAAGTACTGCCTATTTCAAAGAATACAGAGCCGAATGAGCATTATTCAAGTTTGAATAATTCGATGAGGGAGTGTGTGAAAAATGGTGGCGACGTTATTGTAAATTCCCGCAGAAATAAGGAATTTCCTTCCAAACATTATTGCAAGCCTTACGTTGTGTCGGCGTCCCCACAAAAGAATTAGAACAAGATTTTTTGAGCCAGGTATCTGGCATTGATTAAATTTCGTCCGTAATCAAGGGGTTGAAATGGTTTCTCGCGGGGAAACCGCCATGCAGGAGATTGGTGCCAGTGCGGCTTCTTTGTCACGATTGCGGCGCAAGCCCAAATCATTCCTGAAATTGATTTTGTTCGGGTTTGCATTGGTGGGAATGCCGCTTATCATCGCGCTCATTAACAGCGCTTTCTCCATCGACCGCTTGGCTGACCAAAGCCGCAGGGCAGTATATCAGGCTGCGCAAATTGCCCATGGCAGCCGCGTTCTGGCTGACGAAATTGCAACCATGGAGCGTGCGGTGCGGCAAACACACATTCTTAGCGATGCATCTCTCCTCGAGGGTTATTTTCGGGCGCACGAGAACTTCAAAAGTTCGGCGGCGACGCTCTCCGAGCTTTCCCCGCATACTGAACAAAAGCAATTGCTGCAGCAGTTGCAGTCGCTCGAGACTTCAGTTTTCCAAAAAGTGTCGGCGAGAGAGCAATCACCGGAAGATCTCCGCGATCTGATCGGCAACTTCGTACCTCTACGAGATTCAGCCCGAATTTTTTCCGCTGTTGGCTACGCGCTGATTGAGCGGGAAGTGGGGGAAATGCAGGACATGGCGGGATACGCCCGCTTTACCGTTGGATGGCAATTGCTCGCCCTGATTCCATTTGCAATTTTGCTGGCATTTATTTTTTCACTGCGGATTGCGCATCCAATTCGTCAGATTGATGAGGCCATCCGTACCATGGGGAAGGGTGAGCTGTTCAAGGCAATACGCGTTGATGGCCCTCAAGACTTAAGATATCTTGGTGAACGCCTGGACTGGTTGCGGCGCCGCTTGCTGAAACTGGAAGAACAGAAAACCCGATTTCTACAGCACGTTTCTCACGAACTCAAGACGCCGCTCACTGCAATGCGCGAGGGCGCGGATTTGCTTGCGGAAGGCGTAGCAGGGGAGTTAACTAAAGAACAGCAGCGTATCGCAAATATCCTCCACAGCAATAGCATACAATTGCAGCGGCGCATTGAAGACTTATTAAGCTATAGCGCCCTTGAGACCGAAAAAGCAGCGCTGGTGAAACATACTGCGAATCTGTCGAAAATTCTGGATGCCGTGTTACAAGATCAGAATCTTATCATTATGAGCAAGGGCTTGAAAATGGACGTCTCTTGTCCGGAATTAATCATTGACTGCGATGCAAAAAAAATCAAGATTATTATAGATAATCTGTTATCGAATGCCGTGAAATTCTCTCCTCAAGGCGGCCGCATCCGTATCTGGGCGAGCAAAATAGACGAGACGGTTCAACTGGATATTCTGGATGCTGGCACAGGTGTTGATGACGCGGATCGTGAGAAAGTATTTGAACCTTTTTATCAGGGGCGGCAGCTAGTCGACAGCCATATAAAAGGAACGGGACTTGGGCTATCCATCGCGCGCGAGTATGCGCTTGCGCATGGTGGCAATATCGAGCTTGTCCAGCAGGAAAATGGTGGTGCTCATTTTCGTCTTGTCCTGCCTACTCGTGATCCAGAGGGCGCTTCATGAGAAGTGTTCGCCGGAAATCAAGGTTTCTGCCAGCAGCAGCGTTAGCATTAGTGGCTGCCTGTTCAACCGTCGTCGAGAATCAGAAACCTGTGGAGCCATTACATTCCGATTTAGTCGTGACCGGGCAGATGGAGGATATGATGCTGTATTACGATTCCTTACGTAAGCACCCCCCGGCAGAACTTGCCCGCGTGTACGATAAAGTAAAACAGAATTTCGTGCAGAATAAAAGCGATGCAAACCGTGCCAGACTGGTATTGCTTCTTATCTTGCCCAATACATCTTTTCGCGATATAACCTCAGCGCTCTACCTGCTCAACGAATGGCCGCGCGATGCGAAGCCGATCACCGGTTTGCAAAGTTTCAGAAACCTATTGACGGCGCTGCTTGTGGAACAACAACGGCTGATCCACAACATGGACGAATTATCGGTAAAATTGAAAGAAGACCAAAAACGCGTGGAGATATTACAAAAACAGATTGAAGCCATTAAAAGCATGGAAAAAAATCTCATTCTCAGAGAAATGTAAACAATAAAAAAAATATGCCTGATTCCAGTCCCAAAATCCTCATCGTCGACGACGATACAGATCTGCTTGAATTGCTTACGATCCGGCTTACAGCTGCTGGTTACAAAACGGATGCTGTGCCAAGCGCAGAGGCGGCGCTCAATTATCTGGACGTATCCCGTCCGCAACTGGTCATTAGCGATATGCAGATGAGTGGAATGGATGGCATGGCGTTATTCGAACATATCCATCGGACGCAACCGACGTTACCGGTAATAATCCTGACAGCACATGGCACCATCCCCGATGCGGTTGCTGCCGTTCAACGAGGAGTATTCGGCTATCTCGCCAAACCCTTTGACAGTAAAACTCTGCTGGCCAACATTAGCCAGGCTCTCAGGTTTGGGCCTGGCGCCGTAGGGCAAAATGAGGTATCACAAGCATCCTGGCGAAAAGGCATTATTACGCAAAGCGCCGTAATGGAGGATCTCCTTACCAAGGCAGGATTGGTGGCGGAGGGGGATGCAAGTGTACTGATATATGGCGAAAGTGGCGTTGGCAAAGAATTGTTTGCCCACGCCATACATGAAGCATCCAAGCGTCGCCATCATCCGTTCGTGGCTATAAATTGCGCCGCGATTCCGGAACAGCTACTGGAATCCGAGCTATTCGGACACGTCAAAGGAGCTTTTACAGGTGCTGTTCGGGATCACAAGGGTCTGTTGCAATTGGCAGAGAGGGGAACGTTATTCCTTGATGAGATCGGAGACATGCCGCTTTTGCTCCAAGTCAAATTACTGCGTGTGCTTCAGGAAAGACACGTGCGCCCAGTCGGATCCGTTCAGACAATTCCCGTGGATGTCCGCATTATTTCTGCAACTCACCGTGATCTCCAGGCAGAAATTGCCTCTGGCAGCTTCCGGGAGGATCTTTACTACCGCCTGGACGTGGTGGCGTTAACAATTCCGGTTTTATCGCAGCGACGTGAAGACATTCCATTGCTGACAAATTATTTTCTCAGTATGTTTTCTACCAGATACGAGAAAAATATTAATGGATTCTCTCCCGAGGCGATGGAGATGCTCGTAAGCGCCTCATGGCCTGGGAATGTTAGGCAACTTATGAATGTTGTCGAGCAATGCGTTGTCCTGAGTACGGCTCCCCTGATCTCGCCGGTACTGGTCCATGATGCAATGCACAAGGAGGAGGAGCAACTCGTTTCGTTCGAGGATGCACGCAGAAATTTTGAAAGAGATTATCTGGTCCGCGTGCTAAAAATTACCGGAGGTAACGTGACGCAGGCAGCACGCTTGGCTAAACGCAATCGTACCGAGTTCTATAAACTTCTTCAACGATACCAGCTCGACCCCTCCGTTTTTAAGCAAGCACAGGGCTGACCGCACATAAACCCTTCTCCCGTTCGTCCTCACCTAACTTCCGACTGGCTATCTATTGGTTTGTGCTAGTCCTCCATATTTCTCACCTTTCTTTGCAATAAAGCCGAGCTCTGTCACCCATCGAAATCATATCGACCATTTTTTCGTGAGTGCGTGTATTGATATTCTTATTGATATTCTGTTAGCGCGGCATACTCTCCCTGCGCGGGATTAACCGGATCCGGATCGCTGTACACCTTGGGCATGGCGATATCGGTCCTGAGATAAGAGTCTCGCATTGCGCTATGTTCGGAATCGCACGGAAATCACCTACAATTTCCCGGAAAATTAATCTGTACTCCTTTAAATTCCAATTTATTGTGTGATCGGCTCAGTAGATGAAATAGTGAGTGATCGCATCACGGCTATGTGTTCTTTCGATGACCATTCATAAGACTACGGCTGTCCGAATACCGGTCGGTGGTGTGCTATTAAATGCAGATCTGGCTATTCCGGCGGGGGCAGAAGCCATTATTGCTTTTGCCCATGGCAGCGGCAGTGGCCGGCACAGCACCCGAAACCGTCATGTTGCAGAAACCCTGAATGGATATGGATTTGCAACGCTGCTCGCTGATCTACTGACGGAGGAAGAGGAAACCATTGATTTGCGGACGCAGCATCTGCGCTTTGATATTCCGATGCTCGCGGACAGACTGGTCGATATCGCAGCGTGGTTGCAAAGCGAATTTCAAACGAAGCATTTAAGGATTGGCTGGTTCGGCGCCAGTACAGGAGCGGGCGCTGCATTGATTGCCGCCGCGCGCCGTCCGGAAAATATCATCGCTGTCGTCTCGCGGGGTGGCAGGCCGGATCTGGCTGGAGATTATCTGTCAGAAGTCATAGCGCCGGTGCTTCTCATCGTGGGAGAAAACGATCCTCAAGTTCTGAATCTCAATAAACATGCGCTGGCGCAGCTTAACGCCCCATCAAAATTAGAGATCGTGCCGAACGCCACGCATTTGTTCGAGGAGCCCGGCACGCTGGAAGCAGTCGCTCTTCTGGCGGCCGAATGGTTTCAGGTCCATTTGAAGTAGTCAGGAAATGGAGAGCTCTTTTCACGGTTTTGCAAACAGAGCAGAAGCCGGGAAAATTCTTGCAGAAGCTTTGTCCGGCTATATCGGCAAAAACAATATTCTTGTTCTGGCTTTACCACGTGGGGGTGTTCCAGTCGCCTATGAAGTCGCGAGAAAGCTGTCTGCGCCGCTGGATCTGTGGCTTGTCCGCAAGCTTGGGGTGCCAGGACAGGAAGATCTGGCGCTAGGCGCGCTTGCGGGGAAGAACATCCGCGTTCTCAATGACGACATCATTAACCTCCTCAATATTGATCAATCCGCCATTGATATCGTCATAGCCAGGGAACAGGCGGAACTGGGAAGGCGTAACCGGCTTTACCGCCAAGACAGACCACCCCCGGATATCAAGGGTAAGACGACCATCATTATCGATGACGGGGTTGCCACAGGCGCGACTATGCGTGCTGCCATTGCTTCGCTTCGCCAGGCGGATGCCACACAGATCATAGCGGCTGTGCCAGTGGGTGCCGTGTCTACTTGTAGAAAAATTGAGCAAGAAGCGGATGAACTTATATGCCTGCATACACCAGAACCTTTTTATGGCGTCGGGCAATGGTATATCGATTTTTCCCAGACTTCGGATGAGGAAGTGCTGGCATTGTTAGCTAGCGCTGCCACACGCTAGGAAGTCCACGCGATCCTATCTTCAGGTAGAAATATAAAAGATGAGCGAGAATGAGGAGACTAGGGAATGAATATTATGCATCGCACCGATTTCCATCATCAATTGATTGATGCCCTGGAAAAGCATGCGCAGCCTTTAGGTCGAACCGGGAACGATTACGATACTTTGATACAGGCCATACGCGGGCGTTCGGAAGGAAAAAATCTTGTTCTTCTTGGCGAAGCAACTCACGGTACAGCGGAGTTTTACCGGATTCGTGCTGAAGTTACCAAGCAACTGATCACGGAAGAAGGATTCGACGCCATCGCGGTTGAGGCCGACTGGCCGGATGCTTACAGAGTCAATCGCTTTGTATCCGGTTGCTCGGATGATTCGGACGCTGACGCGGCCTTGTCCGATTTTCAACGGTTTCCCACATGGATGTGGCGTAATACCGAAGTTCAGGCATTTATTAAATGGCTGCACGATTATAACGAAGGACGCGCGGGCTTTAAGGGCCAGATGAGTCAGTTAGGACAGATGGAATCCGTTGGTTTCTACGGTCTCGATTTGTATAGTATGACCTCCTCGATGGAGGCGGTTCTCGCTTATCTGAACAAGATCGACCCAGCAGAAGCCGCAGCCGCGCGTGTGCGCTATGCCTGCTTCGGGCAGTTTATCAATGATCCACAGGCATACGGTTACGCCATCGCCTCCGGCAAATGGGATTCCTGCGAGCAGGAAGTCATCACACAGCTCATACGACTGCAACAGAAATCGCGTCTATATGTTGAAAGAGATGGCGCTTTTGCCGGAAATGAATATTTCTCAGCGCAGCAGAATGCCGAACTGGTAAAAAATGCCGAGGAATACTACCGCGCCATGTTCAGGGGGCGACCGAACACATGGAACCTGAGGGATCGCCACATGTTCGAAACGCTTGAAAAACTCGCGGTGCATCTAGGTACACGTCTGGGGCGGGAGGCGCGGATCGTCGTCTGGGCCCATAATTCTCATTTAGGCAACGCGCCAGCAACCGATATGGGGCGTCGCGGCGAAATCAATATCGGCCAACTGGTCAGCGAAAAATATGGTGACAGAGGACTTCGCATTGGATTTTCGACCAGTCGCGGCACGGTAACAGCAGCTTCAGACTGGGACGGACCAGCAGAAAGCAAAATTATCAACGCTCCGTTGCGTGGTAGCTACGAAGAAATTTTCTCGCAGCTCGGGAAGAAGTGTTTTTATCTCGACCTGGGGGTCAGAAATGAAGCTGTAGCCATGCTGGAAGAGGAGAGGCTGCAGCGCGCGATCGGCGTAATTTACCGGCCTGAAACCGAGCGCATGAGTCACTATTTTCACACATCCCTGCCGCGGCAATTCGACCTCATGATACATATCGATGAAACCGAAGCCATCACGCCGTTGCCCACCCGCATTCATGAAAGACCGGGCGAAATGGATGAAACCTATCCCTCCGGCTTTTAGCACCCAGAATCAGGACATTCTCTGTCAATCCTGAAGCATGGTTCAATCTGCTTTGAATATCGAATGTTTGTTTTTTTAATCATTCCCATCTATATTAAAAACAATTCCTTTCCTGATAGGAGGGTTTTTATAACAAAGCCAATTGGTGTTCAAACTACCCCGGCGATATATTCCATCTTTACTGAGGGCCCATTCCGAGCCTCGCAAAGCTCTGTTCGCTATAGTCCTGAGATGAAATGTGTGGTTCGATATTTTTGCCATTGACATGATGTCACGCTGTTGGTGACCGCCGTGCCCGAGCCCGAACAATATTTGATGTTTCTTGCGGGACCGGGCCGATGGGTGTCATGACTCGACGGCGGAGCGTCATTCGGAGGTCCGATGAATCTGCTTAAGTTTGAATCTGTATCTGTCCACCCGAATTGAAAATATACTGTCGCGCTGTGCGCCGCTCGCTGGTAATAGTCTTACAAGAGAGCAAGCGGTATGGATTGATTACTATCGATAGGAGGAAAAATGAAGAAGCTCTCTTATGTTTTGCTGCTCGGAGCTGTTCTGGTTAGCAGCGTGCCTGTCTTTGCTGAAGATCATGCAGATAGTGGTGACCCTGCAAGCCGTGCCGTGAATATCAGCCTCGGTAGTTCTGGGGCAGGATTGGATAACGCAGCACTACGATCAGTCCGTAAGTTCGTTGGGCAGGCAATTGCCGTAGGGACGGTCGATACATTCTCTGTTTATAGTCCCAGAGCGGGCGGCCCAATACCGATCGAAGGAGGATTGAGCGCATGCGCGGAGGCGGGTTTTAACATAACGCCAAAGAAATTTGACGCTTTCGTCAGGCAGTTGCGTTCCGTTCATCCCCAGGCGGGAACCTTTCTCAACGTGGAACTCACCGATCAATGCAAGCCAATCGATGTCACCGGGTCGGTAAAGTGTGGAGGAATCGCGGGAACAGCCTGTCCTGACGCAAAGCAGTATTGTGATTTCGGGATCGGCCAATGCAAGATAGCGGATGCACAAGGCTCGTGCAAGACGAAGCCCACTATTTGCACGAGGGAATTTCGCCCTGTTTGTGGTTGCGACGGAAAAACTTACGGGAACGCATGCACTGCGGCAGGTGCGGGTGTATCCATCGAGTATGAGGGGGTATGCAAAAAAAACGAACCACAAGCATGCGGTGGAATTGCCGGGATTCGATGTCCCGAGGGCAAAACTTGTGTGGACGATCCCGCTGACGATTGCGACCCCAAACGGGGTGGGGCGGATTGTTCGGGAATATGTGAAGGCAAATAATGAGCAGCAGCCGGTGTTCGCAAAATGTTTTCGAACAAATCCATTTTAATGTTCGCCAACGAACAGAAGCGCTGGTAGGAAGCGTGAAAAATGGGGGGTTCTTGAGCCAAGGCTACGCATATTAAATTAGCGGCCTAGTATGTGCATAGTTTATTCAACTCTATTTTAAGGTCATATTTTGTCAATCAAACCATCAGGCAAAACAGGTGTTGGAAGTAAGAAGAACAAGCTAGTCGAGCACGAAGTAGTATCGGAACGGAGAAACCATTATCAGAAGATTTCCGCTGCCTCTTATTATCGAACTGAACGGCGCGGCGGCCATGGGCAAGACTGGCTGGAGGCCAAAACGGAAATGGATGACGTGCCCGTATAAGTGGGGCGCCATATAGCGAAGGAGACGCTGACCGCTAGTCCTTTCGTGATCGAGTAAAAATGCGGTCGTTAAAAAAATTTTATCAATTAACAAAGGAGAAACATCATGGCAAATATTATGCGGCGTTCCCCTCTTTCCGGCGATATCGCTCGCTCCGACCCTTTTTACAACATTGAGGATTGGTTCAAAAATTTTGGAATGCGCCCATTTTCATGGAAATGGAAAACGCTCCCACGATCAAGATGGATTTGAGCGAAAACGATACGGTTTATACCGTGCGTGCGGAAATCCCAGGGGTAAAGAAAGAGGATGTTAAGGTGCAAATAGATGGTAATCGGGTTTCCATCAGTGCTGAAACCAAACAGGAAAAAGAGGAAAAGGAAGGGGAAAGAGTCATTTGCTGCGAATGCCATCGAGGATCAGCCTACCGGAGTTTTAGCCTGAGCGGCGACGTGGATGAAACCAAAGCCCAGGCCAAGTATGAAAACGGCACGTTGGAGCTGACGCTGCCGAAGAAAAATGGGAAAACCGCAAAGCGGATTGAAGTTAAATAGCGCGAACATTCCCGTTACGGGCCGCGGTAATCACTACCGCACATTGACCATTCTTTTTAAAGAAGAATGGTCAATGGTTGAGTCGGTCCTGAGGTTAGGTTTAATCTCAGGCGCTCACTTTCAGTCGTTAGCTCATTTTCAGCAATTAAAGCCGCATCTGACACCGTGATTGCGGCCCGCCTCGGCGGAAAAGCCGATTACGGTGAATTGATTGCGCTGGCGCGGGAGAAATATATATAGTCTGGTGGAAACCTGACCGGGCCGCGCGAAATTCGTTCTGGAGGCTCCATGCGGGCAAAACAGATTCTGTTTCATGAAACCGCCCGTGCCAGGATCGTGGAAGGTGTAAATATTCTGGCGGATGTGGTCAAAGTGACCCCCGGTCCGAAGGGTCGCAACGTTATTCTCGAACGTGCCTATGGTCCGCCTCTCGTCGCCAGCTCGGGGGTCATTGTAGCGAAAGAGATCGAACTTGAAGACAAGTTTGAGAATATGGGCGCGCAGATGGCAAAGGAAGTCGCCAGCAAAACGTCCCACGTGGCTGGAGATGGTACCACCACCGCTACGGTACTCGCACAGGCGATCGTTCGCGAGGGAATGAAATTCGTCGTGGCCGGAATGAATCCGATGGATTTGAAGCGCGGCATCGACATGGCAGTCGCTGCTACCGTAGAGGAACTCAAAAAAATTTCCAAACCATGCATGACCAATAAAGAAATTGCCCAGATCGGAGCCATTTCCGCCAATGCGGACGCCGCCGTTGGCGAGATCATTGCTGAGGCCATGGAAAAAGTCGGTAAGGAAGGGGTGATAACGCTCGAAGATGGCAAGAGCCTGCAAAATGAGCTGGAAGTGTGGTGGAGGGGATGCAGTTTGACCGTGGTTACCTGTCTCCATACTTCATAAACAGCCCAGATAAGCAGATTGTGGTGTTGGACGAGCCATATATCCTTCTGTATGACAAGAAGATCAGCAACATCCAGAATCTGCTTCCACTGCTGGAGCAAGTCGCCAAGGCTGGGCATCCGCTACTCATCATCGCCGAAGATGTTGAGGGCGAGGCGCTGGCGACCCTGGTGCTCAACAACATCCGCGGCACATTGAAGGCCGTTGCGGTCAAGGCCCCAGATTTCGGCGAGCGGTGCAAAGCCATGCTGGAAGACATTGCCATTCTCACTGGCGGCAGGGTAATCGCCGAGGAGGCAGGTTTGACTATGGAGAAGATGACGCTGGAAGATCTCGGTCAGGCCAAGCGCGTGGAAGTGGGTAAAGAATACACGACTCTCATTAGCGGTGCCGGAGATCCCGAAGCGATTCAGAGCCGTATTAAACAAATCCGCAAACTGATGGAGGAATCCACCAGCGATTATGACAAAGAAAAGTTACAGGAACGTGCCGCCAAACTTGTTGGCGGCGTTGCGGTGATCAGGGTCGGCGCCGCCACTGAAATGGGTATGAAGGAGAAAAAGTCCCGGATTGAAGACGCGATGCATGCAACACGTGCTGCGGTCGAGGAGGGAATTCTGCCAGGCGGCGGTGTGGCGTTACTGCGGGCAAGGGTGGCGATGAGCACGCTGAAAGGTAACAATAACGAGCAGCAAGCCGGCATCGAGATCGTGCTGCGGGCATTGGAAGAGCCTTTACGGCAGATCGTTGCAAATGCCGGCCGCGAATCCTCAGTAATCCTCGCCAAAGTGTTGGAGGGCAAGGGCAACTTCGGTTACAACGCAGCGACCGAAGAATACGGCGATCTCATCGAAATGGGCATCCTCGACCCCACCAAGGTGACACGCTCCGCCTTGCAGAATGCTGCTTCGATAGCGAGCCTGATTCTCACTACTGATGTCATGATTGCGGGATCGCCAGCGCAACCAAGCAAGAAGCAACCACGCGATAGGGGTGAGATGGATGAGATGGATTGAATAGGGATGTAGAAAAGGCAGCCCGGCCTGGCAAATCCAGAATAGAAAAAGGTAAAAGATAAAAGCGTGTTAACTAGCATCGAGAGGGTGCACATCGGCTTTTACTTGGCTGATGTCTATCAATAAACAGGTGATTCACATATAGGAGTTTCGCCATGGGTACACAAAGCAAGCCTACCGGGTTCCGCCAGATTTCCCGCAATGACGGCATCTTTCAGGAGCGCGTGCACGATGCCTATAAGGCAAAACACAAGCTGGCGGAGCCGACCGTCTGTCCACAATGCGGCGCGGTGTTTCATGAAGGACGCTGGCAATGGCGCGAAGCTCCCGCTGATGCACATCAGGAAACCTGCCCGGCCTGTCACCGCATTCACGATCACTATCCCGCCGGTTTTCTAACGCTGCAAGGGGCATTCTATGGCGCTCATCGCGAGGAAATCATGCATCTTGCGCACAACGTAGAAAGACGCGAGCGGACCGAGCATCCGCTTAAACGCATCATGGCAATCGAGGAAAAAGATGGTGAGACGCTGATAACAACGACCGACATCCACCTTGCCCGGGGCATCGGCGAAGCTCTACACCATGCCTATCATGGCGACCTGGAATTTCATTACAACCCACAGGAGTATCTGTTGCGCGTGAGTTGGGCGCGTTGACAATTATGTTGGACTGGTCTGGCTGCGTCGATTTCTGGCTATATCGTAGCTAAAACAGCTGCCCATACGCTGCTGACAGTATGAAATATGTAACCCAATCTGGAGGGCATTATGCCTGTAGGTGAAATATGCAATCGCGACGTTATTATTTTGCAACGAGACAATACCATTCTGGAGGCAGCCAAACTCATGCGTCAGCATCATGTAGGCGATGTAGTGGTCGTGGAAGAGCGCGGCGGTGTCCGGGTACCGGTCGGAATCGTCACCGACCGTGATCTCGTAGTGGAAATCATGGCTACCGAGCTCGATCAAACGGTCATCACAGTGGGCGATATTATGGTGCAGGAACTGGCCACGGCGAAAGACAGCACGGGCGTTTTCGAGACAATTCAATATATGCGCAGCAAGGCAGTAAGGCGATTGCCGATAGTGGACGAAAATGGTGCGCTGGTGGGTATTCTTGCGCTCGATGACCTGCTGGAATTGTTGTCGGAAGAATTGCTCGCAATTGCCAAGTTGGTCAGACATCAACGGGAAAAGGAAACCAACCGCCGACAATAGCAGGTGGCTGGGCCGTATTCCGAACCCCAAAATTTCTTCTCTGCGCTATTGCCGAATTATCTAATAATGAAAAAAAAGCATGATCATGCTGGATTCGTTGAAGCAAGCGGGAAAGAATATAAGCCGCGGCCTTAGCCGCACTTGGGAAAATATTTCGGAAGGCTGGCGAGAACTGGTCCACCACAGTAGTGATGCGCTGACCCATTTCTCCCGTCGTAAGGATGAAGGAAGTCAGAAGGAGCGAGGAAGTCCCGGCACGTTCCCCACTTTTCCCAACTGAAGTCTGCTGGCGGGAGAAATTGAAGAAACGGATAAGGAGATTGTGGTACGGGTAGAGATACCGGGCATGGAGAAAGAAGATTGCCATATTACGATTGACGGCAGCATGCTTTATTTGAGAGGCGAAAAACGCCTCGAACGTAGCAGGGACGATAGTATCTACCATATTACGGAACGTGCCTATGGGGTGTTTGAACGCGCGATACCATTGCCGCGTAATGTGGACTCGGACAACGCGGAAGCGAACTATAAGAATGGCGTGCTGACGATCACCCTGCCAAAATTGGGCGGCGACAAGGGTCATCTCATCCCGGTGTCGTGATAAGTATGTGACAGATGAAAACCGTGTGGCTCACATCGCATGGCATCCGTTGGATGCAAATTATTCTATTGGGAATTACCCTTAACTGCTTGGTGCCTGGGGCGGCTGAAACCGGCCCACTCAAGAGCCAGAAGGAAGTAGGGGATAAAAAGGAGAAAACTATTATGTCCATGCGTATCACGTCGTCATCCTTTCCTCGCGACGGTGTAATTCCCGCCCGCCATACCTGCGATGGCCACGATACTTCACCAGAACTTTTCTGGACAGAAGTCCCTGAAGGTGCAAAAAGTCTGGTCTTAATCGTGGATGACCCAGACGCGCCGGATCCTGCTGCGCCGAAAAGGACATGGGTGCATTGGGTACTTTACAATGTTCCAGTCAGTGTTGACGGTTTAACCGAAGCAATCGAGGCTGCATTGCTGCCAGCGGGAACCCTTCAAGGACTTAATGACTGGCAGCGTACCGGCTATGGCGGCCCATGTCCGCCAGTGGGCAATCATCGGTATTTTTTTAAGCTCTATGCGTTAGATACCGTGCTGCCGGACCTGAAGCTGCCTACCAAGGCAAAGCTGGAGCAAGCGATGCAAGGCCATGTTATAGCCTCTTCCGAACTGATCGGGCGATATCAAAAGCAGGGAACTCCCTGACTAAGTACTCCGTGGAGTGAAGAGGCGGTGTGATGTGACGACTCTGGGGCGCGCGACCTGCTTCGTCAGCTTCCAGGGCGTCTTTTAACAATCTTCCATGGTGGCATATGACTGGCAGGCTCTGGGACTTGTTCAAAGGTTCCTTAAGCGCCGACCTGGTATTCCCCACCGTACCACATTAGCTTGTTTTGCTCTTTCTTTCCCCTTATCTTAAGCCGGTGGGGCGTCCTGGTATTGCATTTACTGCGATTATGCGGTAATTCTAGATCGGGCGCGTTTATGTATTGGCGAGGATTGAAACACGCATGACAGATCTGGTGGTTGCAAGAAAAGAAGAGCTATTCTGTGTACCGGGGCAATTTTACATCGATCCCTGGCGACCTGTCGGGCGCGCAATTATTACACGTGCACATGCACATGCAGACCATGCGCGCCCCGGACATGGCTATTATCTCGCTGCCACTCCGGGTGCCAAAATTCTAAAATCACGATTAGGTGATATTGCGCTCGAAACACTGGCGTATGGTGAACGAATTTTGCACAACGGCGTAACCATTTCACTTCATCCGGCCATGTGCTATTGCTTCGGCCCTGTGAAGTATTAAGCCGCATAGCGAACCCGGCGATCCTGGAAGTAGCCAATAACGCGCTCAGGGTTTTGCTCCAGCATCGCCATATGATCGTTCGCGGCCTCGCGCAACTT
>JACCWK010000194.1 GCA_013697655.1 Nitrosospira sp. | reverse complement strand
AGGTCGAAAACAGGGTTCCTGAACAAAACGAGTCAGGAAATTTAACAAAACTACTCTTCAGGTCTCCTGATCAGTAAATAACAATGCCTACTCTCAGATCACCCGGGAGTTTTGCAAGAAGCTCTATTGAGAGAAGCAAAAGGTAAATTTGCAAAAATACAGGGAAAAACTTCCACGCTTATTTCAGCAACCCATAGGATGAAATAAGCGCTAGCGCGTTGTACTATGGCGTAAACCAGCCTGAACCCCGCCCCAGCTAAGGCACGCGCTAGCGCACCAACAGCAATCCATTTGAGTCCAGAACTTGCCGTGATTGGCTTTTAATGCCGTTAAATTCCGGGCTAGCGCTGGGCGGTGATCATCCCTTCGCGCCAGCGATTTCAGATTTTATTTCTGGCAATGCCACCGACAAGCTTCACTTGTGGGTTAAAGACCAGCGGGACCCGTTTTGTCTGGCTACGGCAGCCAAATTTCTTAAAATTGATGAGGCAGATTTGACGCGTGGTATCCAGACGCGCATTGGCCTGATTCTCAGGAATTTGGGATGCACCCGATTTGAAGGAAGGTCGGCCACTTCCCGTTATTATTATCTGCCGCCGCCTGGAGAAAAGACCGAGATAAGACAACTGGCGGCCATCCAATGAGGGGTCGACATGAGAAACCATCGATATCGCCCTATAAATTGGTATACCTCCGCCTAGGTATACCCGAGGTATGCCAGATGAAACCCGCATGGACAGAGGCTCTGGCATACCTGGTATACCTGGCATACCGGAATTCTCACCCGCGCGTGTACGCGCACGCGCACACGCGCGCGCGATAAATATATGAATGTAAATAAAAAAACATAATTCACCAAAATATATGAGATTAGGATAAAAAAATCCAGCTGTCAATTCCTGCCGAAAACTTTTTTAAAAGCGCCACAGGTCTTGTGAATGTTTCTTCAGCGCTTTGAAATTTGTTTGTGGAGGTTCGAATGTTTAGAAAAACGCTTTCCCTTGATGATTGCAAAATCAAGATGCAAGACAATTCGACACGCTTTGCCGGATATGGATCCACTTGTGGCCGCACAGATCTACAAGGCGACCATTGCGAGACCGCACTATATAAGGGGTAGGGCGGGTAAAAAATCAAAGGCAATTTGATTGGAATCCGAATGAATAGGTGGAAAATATTCCCCGCATTATTGGTGGAGGGGGGGTAATTCATGCTGAATAGGGCTAAACACTACCGAATATCAAGAAAATAAGGTTTTTTTCAACCACAGCGCTTGTGGTTGTACCAGCAGCAAAGAAATCGTTCGGGGGGAGCCTGAGCGGATTTTTAGGAAAGGGACGGGATGTTCTTACCGAGCGGCTGTTTCTTTTTGGCGAAGAGTTGCGGGATGCAGCTTGAGTTGAAAAAGGCGTAAACCTTTTTAATTACAAGGACACGAACATGAAAACAACTGAACTAGAAAAAACACTGCGCCGTATTGACGGCCAACTGAATCAAGCCGGCCACATTTTCAACACGGCCTCAATCCATGCAAATCATCTGGCGATGCAAAAGAGCGCTCGGAAAATTGAGTTATCTCAGCAATCAGCCCTTGCTACTTTGAGGGAGTTAAATCATGTCTGAGATAAGAGAAATCATCGAAAAGGGACTTAAGCCGATCTTGGACAATGTTGCCGAGATTGCTGTAAGGCAGCGCATACACTCAGATGAGATTCTTGAAATGAAGCAACGCGCTTCCGCCCCTGTCCCCGAGGAATTTTCCAGAAATGGACAAAGCATCGGCGTACAAGTATGGGAAGGAATGCAATCCAATAGTGACTTGCTAGCTAAAACCAAGTCGCTGCGCCTGGAAATCAAGGCCGCCAGCGATTTGATCACAACTGCCGATGTCGGGAAAATTGCCTCTGGCGGGCTAACCCTGCCGATCGGAGCTGTGCTGGGCATCCAGATAGGCCTGCCGAGGCGCGCGCTTTCTGGCATCTCCACTTTGGAATATAGCCGCTATACCGGAGTGCAGGGAGGCGCAGCCGTGCAAGAAGGGGAAGGTGAAACTAAAGCACCAATCAGGCCAGACTTCACCGTCATTCAGCAGGGAGCGATCACTATCGCGGGATTTACCAAGCTCTCAAAGCAATCCTTGAGTGATAGCGCTGAACTGAAGATGGCCGTTGACGTAACGCTGCAGCGCGGCATCGCACTGGCATTGGATGACATGTTGATGAATGGCAGTGCCGCCCCTGTTTTTGGTGGCTTCAATACCTTGGGGATTGGCTACACCAGTTTGGTTTATACCAATCTGGCCGATGCCGCCAGCGAAGCGGTGGCGACCATGCAGGAGGCGGGGTTTCAGCCTAATGTGGTGGCTTTCAGGCCGTCAGATTTTCTCGGTGTGCAACTGGCAAAGACAAGCACGGGTGAATACCTGGCGGGACCGTACTTGCAACCGCTGCCGGAATTGCTGCGCGGGCTGAGGGTGGTTTTGTCGCCAAACGTGCCCAGTGGAAAGGTGATGGTTGCTGATACTGCGCATCTTGAAATGCTGATCGTAGATGACCTGACCATTGAAATCGGGTACGTCAACGATGACTTTACCAATAACATTGCGACCATCTTGGGGGAAATTCGGGTAATTCCGACTCTCCGTGCCGTGGGTTCAGTTCGGGTAATTACACCAAAAGCGTAACGGATTAGCCGGTCTGCTTACCGGCTAGGGCCGCCATTGGCCTATCCTCTAAATATCCATAGAGGATGAATATGGACGCCACTCGGCCAGTGCGTTAACCCCGAGACTTGCAGCGAATTACTCCATCGCTTGGCAAGTAGAAAAAGCCTCCATTCTCAAAAAAGGGTGGAGGTTTTTTTTATTTCGGCAGCAGTCATTTTTGCGCGCCAGCTGGCGCAAGCGATGTGGGGCTCAAGGCATATTAATATCTTAGAATCATTTGGGCATTCCCAAATGAACCAGAATTGCATTCTCTACCGCCAGCATATCGATTTTTGACAAGATACCAAGTTGCCCTTTAAGGCGGGTTTTATCAGCCGCCATAATTTGATCGGCCATTGCCTTGCCTTGTTTGTCAGAAACTGTCACTAACGCCTCTCCTGGATACTGGCGATCCGCGTTACTGGTGATTGGTACTACGACAACCCGCGCTAGATTTCGATTAGCCGCATCATTACTGACAATGACAGCGGGGCGCGTCTTACATATCTCACTTCCAATGGACGGGTCAAATTCTACCCACCAAATCTCACCGCGCTTCATCGACCATGTCTTTAGCAATGGCGTTGCACCATTCGTTTGCTTCGGCTTCACGTTCTTTGTCGGCGGCCATTGCTAGGTATCCTTCATCCAGCGAAGTGTCCATAACGTGGGGCCGGATCAAATCCTCTATAAACTGGCTTCTTTGCCGTTTCCCCACAGTCTTGTAAAGTCCTTCATAGACATCTTCTTCTAAAGTAATAGTCATTTTCTTGTGCATGAAATCTCCTATACGTTATACGTGTACGGCATTATAATACCTGTACTAAAGGATATCAAACGATGAAGAAAAAAGAAGAATTGGTGGCAACCGTTACGCGTATACGAGAGCGACGTGCCAGCGCCGAGATATTCCAGCTTCCGTTGTGGCCTGAAACAAGACGCGGGACACCAAACAGTTTTCTACGCTCGGCGCTGTTTGCCGCGATACAAGGAAAGGATCGAGCGTGGCTTGAAGAATCTGTGCTTGCGAGCCAGAATGGGATAACGGTTAAATTTACAGGCAAGCAGCTAAACCAAGACGATTTAACCGTTTGGGAAACACTCGTTCACTTGGGGCGTGAGCATCCGCTTGGCACAGTTTGTGATTTCACCGCTTCCTGCCTTTTGAAATCCATGAAGATAGGAACGGGAAAATCTCAATATAAACAGCTCCACTCTACCATTGTACGCCTTGCCGCTTGTCTGGTTGAGGTGACCCATGAGGGCAGAACTTACATGGGACATCTCATCGAATCTGGGGCAAAAGAGGAGAGTACTAAGCATTATAAAATTGAGATAAATAAAAGCATGAGCCAAATTTTCGGCGATGCACAGTGGACGGCGCTTGATTGGGAGCAAAGATTGTCGCTGCGAAACATGCCGTTGGCGCAGGCGCAGGCGCTACACGCGCATTACAGCACTCATAGCAAGCCTTTTCCTTACAAGATAGAAACACTGGCCGCGTATGTAGGTTAAATTCCAACAAAGGTACGTAAAGTCCCACAGGAGTTTGCGTAACCAACTGAGCAGCGGAAGAAAACTAGGATTTATGAACTCCCAAAATCCGAGGTGGGTTAGTCGATCAATTTTGGAGGCT
>JACCWK010000173.1 GCA_013697655.1 Nitrosospira sp. | reverse complement strand
AAAAATAAGGTTGTGGCGTAAATCCGCCGCCACAGCCGCGCACTGAATCGAATCCATAATTCGATGCGTTAGAAAGCAGACACTCTATTTGCTACCAAACCGGACAATTCTATTTGTTGCTAACACTTCACGCCCATCAGCGGCTATCCAAACTTAAAGTGTGTCGCAGCTGTCAAGGAGTTCAGCAGACGCGTTCATTCTACCTGGCCTGCTATCCGGCATGCGTCCCCGAAGAAGCAAATCTCTACAATCTCTACCCCAATGTTAATTTTGAGGATTGAAATATATCGCTCCATGCTCTATGGTTAATTGGGCACATAGTAGAAGTAGATCGCAGCACTTCCCGAACGAGTTGTCAGATATGAGCGAACACTTTGATCGTGTAGAAGAATGTGCTTCCGTTTTTCGAACGTTCTCAAACAGAAGGAGGTTTTCTATGAAGGTTCTCATTGTTCTCACATCTCATGACCAGCTCGGCGACACCGGCAAGAAAACTGGTTTCTGGCTGGAAGAGTTCGCCGCCCCATATTACGTGCTGAAGGATGCCGGTGCAGTCGTCACACTAGCCTCCCCAAAGGGTGGCCAGCCACCGCTCGATCCCAAAAGCGATCTTCCCGAAAACCAGACTCCATTAACGAGGCGCTTCCGCACTGATGCCGCTGCGCAAGCTGAACTTGCCAGCACGAAAAAGCTGGCGGCAGTGTCTGCGGACGATTTCGATGCAATCTTCTACCCCGGCGGACATGGCCCCATGTGGGATATGCCTGATAATGCAACTTCTATTGCGCTGATCGAAGCTTTCGTGGCGGCCGGCAAACCAGTCGCTGCGGTATGTCATGCGCCGGCCGCATTCGTCAATGTGCGAGGCAAGGATGGCGAGTATCTGGTCAAAGGGAAGCGCGTGACGGGTTTTACGAGCACAGAAGAAGAAGCGGTAGGCTTGACCACGGTCGTGCCATTCCTGCTGGAAGACCGGCTAAAGGAACGGGGCGGGATCTTCAGCAAAACGGCCAACTGGGCTCCCTACGTCCAGGTGGACGGCAAGCTGGTGACAGGCCAGAACCCGGCCTCTTCGGGGCCCGGAGCAGAAGAGCTACTGAAGCTGCTTCGCCCTGTCTGAACTGGCGCAACCCGCGCCGCCACGACGAGAACCGCTAAAACCGGGACGGGGGAATTCATTTCTTATGGATCGCCCATGACTGCAAAGTCTCCAAGCTGGTGCAGTTGCTTTTCCCACTTTTCGGGTCTGGTGAAATATACGGGCTAGCTTTGGCTTAAAACCCTCCAAGGCATGACCGTAGGCGAGAGATCGGTCGTGCCTATCGGCTTCTTCCTGCCTATCCAGGCGATCATTTCGCCTTCACGCATGGGCTTGGAGAAAAGGAAACCTTGCAGTTCATCACAGCCGAAGTCTTGAAGAATCTTCCGTTGCCCCTCTGTCTCAACACCTTCTGCGACAACGCTGAGGTCCAGCACATGTGCCAGGTTGATCACCGCGTTAACTATTGCGCGCGCATCGCTGCTCGATTCGATATCATTGATGAAACTACGGTCGATCTTCAACTGCTTCGCCGTTAGCTGGCGCAGGTAGCTCAGGCTGGAATAGCCCGTTCCAAAGTCGTCGATCGACAGACACACGCCGATGCCTGTCAGCCCCTTGAAAAAACGTTGCGTCGCTTCGTTATTTTTCATCGCGACCGATTCGGTGAGTTCGCATATCAATTGCGACGCCTCCACCTGATGGCGTTTCAGCGTCTGGCTGATCCTGCTGATCAAGTCATCCTGATGCAGCTGATGCACTGATAGATTAATGGCAACGCTCATCCGCACACCCTCGTCCGCCCAAGCCTGCATCTGGCGGCAAACCTCGTTGATGACCCAGTTGCCCAACCCGTTGATCAGGCCGAAACGTTCAGCAATCGGGATGAACACCTCCGGACTGATGATGCCTCGCTGCGGATGGTTCCAGCGCAGCAGCGCCTCCATACCCTTAATCTCGCCATTGCGTCCATCCACCTTGGGTTGATAGTAAAGTTCCAACTGTTCAAGCTCGACGGCATGACGAAGGTCCTTCTGCAAATTCAGTTGATCCAGCGCACTATCTTCCATTTGAGGTTCGAACAATGCATAGCCCGCCCCGCCCGAACGCTTGACGGCATACATAGCCGCGTCGGCATATGCCACCAGGTTATCTTGGCGACCTTGGTCGGGGTAGACCACGACGCCCACTGAGCCGGATATTTCGACTTGCTGATCGATGATGTCAAACGGCTGTGCTAGCGCCTTCACCACCCGGTTCGCGAACTGGGTACAGTCAGCCACATTGCGGACATCTTCCATCAAGAGTACAAATTCATCACCGCCCAGACGCGCCACCGTGTCACTGTTGCGAGCAACGCCGCGCAGCCGCGAAGCCGCTTCCTTAAGCACCAGATCGCCGGCGGCGTGGCCGAAAGAGTCATTTACAGGTTTGAAGCCGTCAAGGTTAACGAACAATACCGCGAGCTTTTTCGGGGTGTGTTCGGCGATGCTTTCGTCGACGCGATCGCAGAGCGAAGCCGCCTGCGTCAATTGATCTTCGAACAGCACGCGGTTGGGTAGCCCAGTGAGCGGATCGAGAAGGGCGCGCTTCTGCAATTCTTCTTTGGCGGAGTCCAGTTGTGCGTTGGCGGCCTTCAGCGATTTTGAAAGCTGCATGCGTATGGCCAGTATAAAGACAAACAACGTCAAGACCAGCAGTGCGGCGTCCGCAACATAGGCGGCAAAACTTGCGATCAGGACGGAAACAAGTAGCATCCAGGGGCTACAATTTAAAATCCGGTATAACATGGATATTTCCTTCAGGCTAGAAGTTATGTATCTATTACGACCTGAGCATATGAAACTTTAGGATGGGTCAGAATTATCGGGAAAATCACCATATTATGTTAATGGTATGTCGCAGGGGTTGCGCAGAGTTTTATAAACTCAACTCAAGTACCCTGAGCCGATACAGGCATTCCAAGGCGGCTTCGTGATTTAATCTCTTGAGAAACCCGTCGTTTTCTAAAAAAGGCCATGCTTATATATGTCGTTAGTTTGTTATTTTTGGGTGCGTTTACACAAACGGAGAAAAACTATCACAGAAAATCAGGTATGGCCTAGCACTGGTAAGGCTTGCAGCTGGTTTTCTATCTCCCATTTTTGGCGCAATCTGGGTAGCTATTTTGTGGGGAGTTTCAGCTCAATCTATTCAGCGACCCTTTACCAAGAGCCATCATAGTCTCCATGAGTGACGAGAGGGACACTGTAGCCGATTTCTATGCCGCTTTGGCCTCTTGGCTTGCCGATGCAGAACTGATTGCACTACCAAAACGTCACGCAAATCCCTATGAGAGTTTTTCTCCGTTTGTGTAAACGCACCCAGAACGGAGAAAACACGGAAATCGTTCCGGCTACTCCCCTTGCTGAGCTAGACGAGTGAATTTAGAAGGTAGCCATTAGGTGTAGCGGCTCGCGTTTGAAAACAGTCATGCTCGCATTTGACGTGCTTTCGGCTCAAATTAAGTGCAAATGACGCAGGGCGCAATTTCGTCTCGCTAGGGTCTAGACCACCGAGCGGGAGTGTCTTGAAATCACAGATTGAACCCTATTGGCACATGGGAATTGTCTCAACGGTAGCGCTTCGTTTGGGTGTACCAATACGATACAATCATGTTGCGCGGAAATGCGTGAAGATTATTTTTTCGCTAACCAATACGCGTCAGGTTTTCTGGGACATCAATATGCAAAAAGCTCAGTTATTACCAGACGTATTGCACACTATGCCTACGGATTTATCTATCCCGACGGATGATGGTCTGTGTCAGTATCTGGAAAACATGCTGATGCCCGATGTTTTTCTCTCTTCCACAGATGATAAAAGAATCAATCTGTCCCAATTAGCGGGTTGGAATGTCATCTTCTGTTACCCAATGACCGGTCGCCCTGGATTTGCCATTCCAGAAGGATGGGTGCAAATTCCTGGTGCCGCAGGGTGTACACCACAAGCTTGTTCTTATCGTGATAATCACACTGAATTCAAACGTAATGGTGTAGGTGTTTACGGTCTAAGCTCTCAAACACCGGAAGCACAAAAAGAAGCTGCTATTCGCCTAGAGTTATCCTATCCACTGTTAAGCGATTCAACGCACTCTCTTTCATTGGCTATGGAATTGCCTATGTTCGAGGTTGCTGGTTTAAAACTAATCAAGAGGCTAACGCTCATTATTAAAGATGGCATGGTCAGGAGGTGCTTTTATCCAGTATTTCCACCAGATAAAAATGTTGATGAGGTGATCGCTTGGCTTTCCGAAAACAGGGCGTAAACCATCATAAAGTGGGACTCACTAAATTGCGTTGATTGTAAATAGCCTGGAGACAGGCATTTAATTTGCAATTAATGTGAGCACGCCACAATGGAACGCGAGCCGGCGTGGCTAAATGCAAGCTCATTTGCAGTTATTGTGAGCCAGAAAATGCGTCAAATGCGAGCATGGCCAGTTTCAAACGCGAGCCGTTACAGCTACCGAATAAACCGGTAAAAATGTTGCCTTGGGGGGTGGCTGGAGCTTTCTTTTTAGTACCGTGGTTTTTTATGGATTTTAGTCAGGCGGAACAGATAGAGATCAATGTGTTGGGTAACGTAGGTTGGGCTTGCCTAATTATAGCACTTAGTGCTATATTATGAACCAGGGGAGAGATGCGGCATGGCGGTTTACAAGACCCGATGGTTTGACCGTTGGGCGCGCAAACAAGGATTGACGACATCCAGCCTCTGCGCCGCTGTGCGCGAGATGAAGGTAGGGCTGTATGACGCTGACCTCAGCGGCGGCCTGCTAAAAAAACGAATTGCGCGGCCTGGACAAGGGAAGAGTGGCGGTTTTCGCACGCTGGTCGCCACCAATAGGGGAAACCGTTGGGTTTTTGTGTACGGCTTCCCCAAGAACGAGCGCAGCAACATCGATAAGGATGAAGAAGAAGCCTTGAAGAGATTGTCTGCTCACCTGATGTCACTCACGGCACAGGCGCTCGGCAAGGCACAGCATGCAGGGGAATTGATGGAGGTGAATTGCGATGCGGAGAACTAAATCAGCCATTCTTGAAGCTGTCCACGACACGGCGCAGGGACTGCACCAGGCGGGCGTGATGGATCAGGTCACGTTGCGGGAATTCGACCGCCTGTGCCTGCCACCCGTCGAACCGCTCAAGCCGGAACAAATCAAGCAAATCCGCGAGACCTCGCGGGTCAGTCAGGCGGTCTTTGCCGCGCTGCTGAACACGAGCGTTTCGACAGTACAGAAATGGGAGATCGGCCAGAAGAAGCCTACGGGCACCGCTCTCAAGCTGCTGCACTTGGTGCAGAAGAGGGGCTTGGAAGCCGTCGCCTGAAACCTGGTTGCAGGGAATGGATTAACCCACCCTGAAAGGGGTGGTCTTTGATGCCAGTGACGGAACTCAGAAACCGGACAGAGCGGGAACTAAGTACTTCTGGAACTGACAGCGTAGATGGCAGTTCGGGTGGTTCGCCGTGCCGTACGTTCTGCTCTGTGCAGGAAGGGGAGGGGCGAGTGGCACCGTGGGTAACTCTATAACCGCGAATCCCACTTAATGATGGTAGAGTTTTGTCCAGACAAACCGAGCCATTTCCGCATAATCTGAGACGTTCTTCAGTAACTCATGGATTCCCGGTAGCTAGCTTATAAGAACTTGAATGAATCAACTGATCCATGTCAGCAATCACTCGTAACGAAACCCGCCGTCGACTTCGGGCATTTGCTAAGCAATGGGAAAATACTACCCGAGAGCATGCTGACGCTAAACTTTTTTGGGCACGGTTTTATGAATGCTTTGGCATTCGGCCAGAGTCAGCCACGATTTATGAGAAAGCGGTAAAAAAAATTGACGGGGCTACGGGATATATTGATAGCTTCATCCCCGGTAAACTGATCGTTGAACACAAAAGTCGAGGTAAAGATTTCACAAAAGCCTTTACACAGGCCAGCGACTATTACACGGGTCTCAAAGAATCAGAGCGGCCACGTTACATAATTATTTCGGACTTTGCGCGATTTGAACTGACTGATCTCAGAACTGATACTACACACATCTGCGAATTAGCAGAGCTCCCGCAGCGAGCGGATTGGTTCTCTTTCTTGATAGAAGGCGATGAGCGAGAAATCCTCGAAGAATCTCCAATTAACCGCCAAGCGGCTTATCAAATATCGAAGCTCCATGAGGCATTACTCAGGGTTAAGTTTAAGGGGCACGACCTTGAAACCTTCCTTACCCGCCTGCTGTTTTGTCTATTTGCTGATGACACAGGTATTTTTGGCGAAAACAATTTATTCCGGCGCGTAGTAGAAGCCAGCCGCGAAGATGGCCGTGACCTCGGCGCAAGGCTCGCGGATTTGTTTCAAGTGCTGGATACGCCCCGCGATGACAGACAATCTAATCTTGATGAAGCCCTGGCTGCGTTCGAGTATATCAACGGTAGCCTATTTTCGAGCTATGTGCGAATCCCTGCGTTTGACTATGATCTTCGTTGCCAGCTCAAAGCATGTGTCGAGCTGGACTGGAGCGGCATTTCGCCAGCCATTTTTGGTGCAATGTTCCAGGGCGTATTGGAAGAACATGACCCCGATGCAGAGAATCGTAAAGCTACGCGCCGAGAACTGGGTGCGCACTTTACTAGTGAGCGCAATATCCTGCGGGTAATCAACCCACTATTCATGGATAGCTTACGGGCTGAACTCGCAAATGCCAAAAACAGCAAGCCACGGCTGCAAGCCTTATATGACCGGTTGCCAACTTTCGCGTTTCTTGATCCGTCCTGTGGCTGCGGCAATTTCTTAGTGATTGCGTTTCGTGAGTTGCGTCGCCTGGAAAATGACCTAATTGAGGCGTTGTGGACAAAGCAAAAAGGTTTGCTGGATGTTTCTACGCTATGTCGTGTCAAGGTAAGCCAGTTCTACGGCATCGAAATTGATGAGGCCGCGGCTCATATTGCACGGGTTGCCATGTGGATTACAGATCATCAAATGAACTTGGAATCCGCCGAGCGATTTGGCACTACGCGCCCGACCGTGCCCCTGATTGATAGCCCCACAATCGTCTGCGGTAATGCACTACGAACAGATTGGGCTACTATTATCTCGCCAGAGAAATGCAGTTACATTATGGGAAATCCACCGTTTGTCGGCTATAGCTACCAGTCCAAAGGACAAAAAGAAGATTTAGCGCTTGTTCTTCATGCGATGCATGGCGCAGGGGTGCTGGACTACGTAACAGCTTGGTATGTTACGGCAACGCGATACATCAAAATGAACCCCAACATTACTGTAGCTTTTGTATCAACCAACAGCATCACGCAAGGAGAGCAGCCCGGGGTATTGTGGGCGGAATTATTGAAGCATGGCGCACAAATTCATTTTGCCCACCGGACTTTCCGATGGAGCAACGAAGGAAAAGGAGTTGCTGCTGTTCATTGCGTCATTATAGGTTTTGGTTTGCAGGAGCCCAAACAAAGCCGCATATTTGATTATTCCGACAGTATCAAGGGTGAGCCTGCAGAAATTACTGCTAAACGAATCAATCCTTATTTGGTCGACGCCCATACTGTTTTGCTTCAAAAACGTCCTATCCCTTTATTCGTAGATACACCACAAATGGTTTTTGGAAACAAACCTACGGATGGCGGGAACCTTTTATTAACCGAGGAAGAAGCAGAGCTCATTCGTAAGACTGACTCGATAGCAGCTAAATACATTCGACCGTTTATGGGTGCCGATGAATTCATCAATAATATTCCCGTTTTTGCCTCTGGCTCAAACATAGCAGCGCTCAAGACCGTCAAGACTCGCCTGAGCTTAAAAAGCGGATTAAGGCGGTACAAGCAATGCGACTGGCAAGTCCTAAGATAGCAACGCAAAAACTTGCAGGTGTCGCCTATTTGTTTGGAGAAATACGGCAAACCGATGAGCCTTACGTTGTAATTCCACTCCATTCGACTGAAAATCGTCGATTCATTCCGATTGGTTACTTGCCACCTGAGGTTATATGTAGCAATGCCAATTCTATGATCCCTAGGGCTACGCAATATCACTTCGGCATATTGTCTAGCACAATGCACAACGCGTGGATGCGCACCACCTGCGGACGGTTGAAGAGTGATTATCGTTATTCCAATACAATTGTCTATAATAATTACCCGTGGCCCGTCAATGTAAGCGACAAGACAAAAAAAACTGTTGAGAGCGCATCGCAAGCCGTGCTCGCCGCACGCCAATCCGAAGAAATGCGAAGTCGGGCAAGCAAGTCGAATTATTCATTGGCAAGCATGTATGCGAGCGGCGCTATGCCGGAACAGCTCGTGAACGCCCATCAAATCCTTGATAAAGCGGTAGATGCTGCATACGGCTATAAGGGCGCAAAAGATGACGTTAGTCGTGTTGCGTATTTGTTTGAGCAATATCTTAAACAAACCAGTTTGCTGTCGACTGAGCACTCAAAAAAGAAACGTTGATTTACCTCTCACTAACCCACAACAGGGGCAAAGCCTGAATATCCCTACTCAGTGGTTGGTGGAGAAATAGTCAAATGTTGTGTATGGCAGCTTAATCAGGCGGCAATTCGTTGATGATTTTCTGTTTTCGTGATGACCCCGTTTTTAAACAGGACGCCAGCAATGACTTTGGCGATTAATTCAGAT
>JACCWK010000127.1 GCA_013697655.1 Nitrosospira sp. | reverse complement strand
AGCCGGAACCGGCCTTCATCGAGGAGCCCGCATTTGACGCTCCAATTGCCACGCGCCGCGCGTCGCCGACTGCGGTGTTCTCGATGGCCCAGTCCGTTCGTCGCTCACTCAAGGCGCAGGGGGTCGGTACCAAGCAGATCACGTTGATTGCCGATCTCCTTCGTCAGGCCCAGGAGGAGTAAGCGACCCGAATTCACCGGTGCATGTGACCCACTACGATCACCTGATCATCACGTGATCAGACGCGCACCAGCGAGGTGACCATCGAGGGCCGCAGTAGGGGGCGACAGCAATCATCACTGACACTTGTAATGCAAACGTTGGTCCGGTAGAGAGGGCACCTGGAAATCGACCACCCACCCCATCAAGGACCGTCATGAACCGCAACGCCATCGCTCTCTCTAGTATCTGTGTTGCGGGACTTCTCGCAGGGTGCTCAGGTCGGCAAGCGGTCACCGTAAACAGCAAGAATCAATACGAATTCCCGGTCAAGGCCGGGGTCAGCTCCGTGATGGTCCTGAATGACTACCGACTCGACGACCACCTTTATCGTCCAACCCCCGTGGAATCGACAACTGTAACGATTCAAACCAAGGGCGGCGGAGATATCTTCTACGTTGCCACTTCGACGTCCATGACACGAGGTGAACATAATGCCAAAGCAATCATGGCCACCATCGGAATAGCTCTGGCCGATAGCTATCCGCTTCTATTCGCCGGAAATGCGGGGAAGGTCGCTGCGATCCAGCGAAAACAGAAGACTAAAAATGATGCCCATGCGAGGCAGCTCGAGAGTGAAATTGCCGCAGTCAAGAAACTGATAGCCGACATCAAGGAGGCGGAAGACAAGCGGTTGAAGGATGAGACCGCAGCAGCCAAAGCGTGCCTTACCCAATTTCTCCCGAGTTGGGCAGTTGGGTTCGACGCCAGGCCCAAATAACACTCCGAGCGAACAAAGCGCTGTCCTGACCTACCTCTTCCCAGTGGAAAACTACGTTGACCTCGCCGCCTTCAGAACCGCCGTTACGGCAGTAAATTCCACCGTCCCCACGTCGCTCCTCCAGATCGCGAAAGAGTATAAGCAGCTGGCCCACACTGACGATCCGAAGCCTGGCATTTACGGAGACAAGATCGAGAAACTCCAAGTGCGCGAAGCGTACGATGTCAGCACCCTTCAGGTATCTGCTCTCTGGGTGCCAAAGTCATCGGTCTTCTCGGCAGCACACATCACCGTCCGGCCATTCACCGACATCTGGGGGAGGGAGTGTATAACCAATGTCGTCGACCGCATTGGCATCGATTTTGGTATGGCTGCCACCGGAGTCGGCGGCTCTGCAACTGAGAAGTTGGAAAATACCATTGGCCTCATGAGCGGAGTTAGCTTCAAGATCTGCAACGGCTTTGGCATTGGCTGCGGCAACCTGATGTTGATCCCCCAAGATTCCTCCGCAGGTAGCACCACCAATCGCTTTTATACCAGTGCGACCATCGATGTCCTCAAGATCATCGACATGGTCTCGAAGCAGAGCATCGCACCATAGGCGCACCCCGTCGACGTGGAGCCGAGGGTGGGCCAAAGTACAGACCGCGATCCGCAGAGCTCTGTCGCGGATTGAAGTCAACCGGTCAACTTCGGCTCCATGCGCTTCATCATACGGCGCAGGCTATCTCGACTCATGCGCGCCGACCGCACCACGCCACGCACGCCCAGCCGCTGGGTCATCTCTCCAACACCCGCGGCACGGAGCGCGGTCGTGGTCAGGCGGCCGCGGCCAACGCCGAGACCGTCCGCCAGACGGCGTATCAGCAGCCGCATCGACAACGTGGAGAGCGGGACACTGGCGTCGTACGATGGGCAGACCAGCGGCGCCGACACATCCCCGCACCCACCAGCAATGCGGGCAGCGACGTACTCACGCAGTGCTTCGGCGACTGCCGGCCGCAGGCGGACGACTGCGTCCTTAGTCGGATGCCGGCGTGGCTGGTAGCGGATCTCACCCTCCACGCAGTCGACGTCCCCGATCACCGCCAGGTGGATGCTGATGGTCTCCAGGCTCGACCC
>JACCWK010000113.1 GCA_013697655.1 Nitrosospira sp. | reverse complement strand
TCGTGGATACCGACTTTGCCGCGGAAACAGCCACCCTGTCGAGGAACCAGGTACTGCAACAGGCGGGGACGGCGATGCTGGCCCAGGCCAATGCGATGCCTCAGTCCGTGCTGGCGCTGCTGAGAGGATAACAGGCCAAAGTAATCAGTGCCATCAAGGAGCCCGGGGCGATGTCCCCGGGTTTTGGATTTAGTTATTAATGTTGACGGGAGTCTACGATGTCAATCGAACCCATTGGAGCAGGCAATCAATCCGTTTCTACCGCTGTAAAACCGGCAGAAACGGCGCCAACGTGGACGCCGGGGAATGTAAAAAATCCACTCGAGGACGCGCCGGCACCGAAGGAAGCGCGTGCGGCGCAGAAGATTGCCCCGCCGGTTACCTCTACGCTGGAGTTCAGCATTGACCCTGACAGCGGCAGAGCAGTGGTAAAAATCTTCGATACCGCAACCCGGAAGTTAGTGCGGCAAATGCCCATGGACGAGATGCTGCTTTGGCTAAATCGCTCGACCAGCTGAAGGGCTTGTTATTGCACGCGGTAGTCTGAGCGGGCCCACCGGGCTTATGAAATCGTACTTTGCAGCAACGCAGTACTTCACTAACAACGTAACAGCAAAAGGCGGGAGACAAAACATGGCTATATCCGCAGCGGGCGTGGGTTCAAATCTGGACGTGGATGGTATCGTCAGCCAGTTGATGGCCGTCGAAAAGCAGCCACTTGCCATAATGGCGAAAACTGAAGCTGACTATAAGGCTAAGCTTTCCGCCTATGGGACGCTAAAAGGCGCATTGTCATCCTTGCAGACAGCGATGCAAGGGCTCGCCGACGGCACGAAATTTCAGTCCGGCATGACCAGCGTGGGGGACACTTCAATACTGACCGCCACCGCCAACGGAAGTAACGGCAAAGCAGTCCCCGGCAGCTACACCGTGGAAGTTGAGAAACTGGCACAACAACAGAAGGTCCGCTCCGACGGCTTTGCCAGCACTTCCAGCGTGGTGGGCAGCGGGTCACTGACCATTCAGTTCGGCAGTTATGACAGCGGCGCGAATACTTTTACGCTGAATGGTGCAAAAGCGGCGCAGACGGTGACCATAGACCCCTCCAGCAACACCCTTTCCGGGGTGCGTGATGCGATCAATGCGGCCAATATCGGTGTTAGCGCGACAATCGTCAATGACGGCACTGATAACAAGCTGGTATTGACCTCTAAAGATACAGGAGCTGCAAACAGCATCAGGATTACCGCCAGCGATGACGATGGCCTTGGTCTCGATGCTTCGGGTTTGTCCCGGCTTGCCTTCGACCCTACAGCCGCCGCCGGCTTCGGCAAGAACCTGACGCAGGTGCAGGGCGCGCAAGATGCCAAACTTCTGGTCGATGGAATTGCCATCAGCAAAAGTTCGAACACGATCACCGATGCGATCGAGGGAGTGACACTCAATCTTCTCAAGAGCAATGACGGCAGCCCGACGACGCTGAGTGTTTCGCACGACAGCGCGGGCATCAAGGCCGCGGTAGACACGTTTGTACAGGCTTACAACAGCATCAACCAGACGCTCTCGGACCTTAGTTCCTATAACGCGGCGGCCAAAAAAAGTGGCGTATTGCAAGGCGATTCAGCCGCTTTGTCGATTCAGACTCGTATTCGCGCCACCTTATCGGGGGTCATAGGCAATATGGGCGGAACAGGGCCGGGTCTCAGCTCATTATCCCAGGTTGGCGTTTCTTTCCAGAAAGACGGCAGCCTGGCGCTGAACCCCACCAAGTTGCAAGCAGCACTCGATAATAATTTCGATGACATTGCCGGTTTGTTCTCCGCGGGCGCCAAGTCATCCGACGGGCTGATCGGCTACAGCGACGCTACGAGCAAGACAGTAGCAGGAAACTATGCGGTCTCAATCACGCAACTGGCGGCCCAAAGCAGCCGTACCGGAAGCCAGGCGGCAGGACTGATCGTCACGGCCGGGGTCAACGATCAACTGAATATCCTTGTGGATGGGGTCGCGGCCAGCATCACCCTCGCCGCGGGAAATTATGCGTCAGCGAATGCACTGGCGGCCGAGGTTCAAACCAAACTGAACGGCACCGGCGGTCTGATGGTGGGGGGCAGTTCGGTTGTAGTTTCGCAATCCTCCGGGATCCTCAACATTACGTCGGCTCGTTACGGGTCCACCTCCAGTGTCAGCATCACCGGTGGAAACGGAGCGGCTGACTTGATGGGAGCGGCCCCCGTATCGACGGCAGGCGCGGATGTGGCCGGCACCATCAACGGCGTAGCTGCGACCGGTATGGGTCAGACGCTCGCGGCCGCGGCGGGGAATGCTTCGGAAGGTTTACGCCTCACCATTAATGGTGGCTCTCTAGGTGCTCGCGGCACAGTCAATTTCTCGCGTGGTTATGCGGATCAGCTCAACACCCTGGCCGCCGACTTCCTGATCAGTGATGGCGTCATCGCCGGCCGCACCGATGGTCTTAATGCCAGCATAAAGAATATTGACCAGCGCCAGGATAATTTCAATCAACGCCTGGTGACGATCGAGGCCCGTTACAGGGCCCAGTTCACCGCGCTGGACACGATGCTCAGCAGCCTGAATCAGAGCAGTGCGTTTCTCACCCAGCAACTGGCCAGCCTGAAAACGACCTATTCATAAAGGAGAAGTTTGACATGTATACAACATCCCGTAACGGCCTTACCGGCGCCAGCGCCTACGCCCGCGTTGGCCTGGAAACCGGCGTCGTCGCGGCTAACCCGCACAAGCTCATCCTGATGTTGTATGAAGGAGCTCGCATCGCGCTGTCATGCGCTCTTATCCATATGAGAAATAATGAGATCAATGCCAAGGGGAGCGCTATTTCCAAGGCTATTACCATCATCAGTTCCGGTCTGCGAGCCAGCCTTGACGTCAAGGCCGGCGGCAAATTGGCCGAGCAGCTGGATGCCCTCTACGAGTATATGTGCCACAAGCTGCTGCTGGCGAACCTGCATAACAAACCTGAATATATCGAGGAAGTGTCCCGCCTGCTCGGCGAATTGAATGAAGCATGGGAAGCAATCGGACGCTCTGTTTCCTCTAGCCCGTTGCCGGATACCGGAAGTTTCGATTCCTCGGTCTCTCCTGTTTTCTCAACTGCCACCGCCCGGTAAGGGATGAATACCATGAACAACATAGAGACACTTGCCGCATATCATTCCATATCCAACATTACCGGCGATATGGCCGCAGCTGCCCGGGCCGGCGAGTGGGACAGGTTAACGATACTGGAGCGGCGGTACAGCGCGCTGGTGGCAAAACTGGGGGTAGCGCAATCCGCGCCGCTTACACCTGAAATGCGGCGGTATAAAATTGAACTGATTCATAAAATTCTCGCCGATGACGCGGAAATACGTAACCATGCCGAGCCCTGGATGAGCCGTTTGCAACATCTGCTCGGTAATACCGGAATGGAGCGGCGCTTGCGCCAGGCGTATGATCCGGAACCCGGTGGAGCGTAAAAACTCCCATTTTATGGTGGACGGATAAGTGATGGTTCCAGCTTCGCGTCATGTTCCTCCTGTCGTGCAACGAACCTGGGAAGACCCGATATGTCTGCGCTCAACGCGCTAAGCGCATTAACCCGCATCTTCCCGACCCCGGCATCGACGCAACGCGAACCCGGTGAGACCCGGTTCCTGGGGAGACTGGAATCAGGGCAGCATATGAGGGCGACGGTACAAAACAGCCTTGCCAACGGAGAGTTTATGGTGGCGCTGGATATGGCGGATGGGCAAGCGCTGCATATGAGACTGCCCCCGGGTGTTCGCTCCGGCGACTTGCTCAACCTGGTTTTTGTTTCCCATCATCCCCGCCCAACATTCGCTCTTACGGCCGATGCACCGCCAGCAGGAATCTCCTCGTTTTTAAGTGGAACCGGCCGCTTCATCGATAGCTTGCTGCAGCGCTCGAGCTCTCCCGGCAGCTCTGGGCCGTCGCCCAGTGCCGCTCCTTTCCAATTCCCTTTGCTCGCCACGCCCCCGACTGACGGTACCGCCCTTGCGCGAAGCCTGGCGAGCGCCCTTGGCCGCAGCGGTCTATTCTACGAATCTCATCAGGCGCAGTGGGTAATGGGTACAAGGTCATTGGCGGATTTGCTGCTGGAGCCGCAAGCAGGCCTGTCCGCATTGACGGGGAAGCCGTCCGGTGCAGATGCCGATTCGAGAGGCGACGCAGTCGCTGGCGCATATAAAAATATCACTGACGCAGCCGACGCGTTTGATCCCGTTCATCCCGCTGCCATGGCTCTGGTGCGGCAACAACTGGAAGTTTTCGAGACCCGGCAATTCGCGTGGCAGGGCGTGGCATGGCCGGGGCAAAGCATTGCCTGGGACGCGACTGAGGAAGCATCGCAAGGACAGGAAGATCAGGAAGGGTCCAATCATCAGCCAACCTCGGGAGCGTGGAATACCCGTTTGCGTCTCACCATGCCCAACCTGGGGAAAATAACTGCAAACCTGCGGCTCGACTCGCGCGGTATAGAAGTCCGTCTCGCTGCAGTAGATGTGGGAACGGCCATTGTCTTGCGGGCTGGCGCCGCGCCGCTGGCGAGCGGTCTGGAGTCCGCCGGAATCAAGTTGCTGGGCATGGGAGTGGATGTTGACCATGAAGCCTGAGAAGTGCGAAGCTGCGGTAGCGCTAGCCTACCGCGACGGCCAGTCGGCCCCCCAAGTCGTCGCCAAGGGTCGCGGCGTAATAGCCGAGAATATCCTCAAAGAGGCACGCGCCCACGGCGTCTATGTGCATGAGTCGCCGGAATTGGTGTCGCTGCTGATGCAAGTCGATCTCGATCAACATATCCCGCCCCAGCTCTACCAGGCGGTGGCGGAATTACTCGCATGGCTTTATAGGCTGGAATCGGGGATCGCCCTACCACCAAATAAGCCGGATAGCTGAATTCACAGAAGGAACATGTCACTTCCGCATTGCATAACCAGTTAGGTGTTACATCGGGCAGGTAGACGAATCGAAAAGAGGACATCATCCGGTAATGATAATGGCATGACAGGCCACTGTTGCACGGGTATCATTTGATGTACTAATGTCTGGCGGATATCCTAAGACAGGATTTTTTTGCGGTGAAAAAGCTTATACCGGCATGTTCATGATGTCCTGATATGCCGACACCATTTTATTGCGTACTTGCACCGTATATTGTAAAGAGATAGTGGCCTTCTGCATCGAAATCATTGCTTCAGTCAGATTTGCCCCAGGCGCTCCCATCTCGAAATCCCGCGCAAGCTGAGCGGCATGCTGCTGGGAATTGTTAACCTGGTCCAGCGAGCTTTTTAGTACGCTGCTGAAATCAATGCCTCCACCTGCATTGACGTTTGACGAGGCCGCACCTGGCATCGGCTTACCGGCGGCCAGCGCCGCACCGGCCCTCAGCTGTGCGAGCATCCCATCTATTTTCGATACATCCATACGCGCCCTCTCGCTATTTTCTTTCGGAACATGCACACGATAGCATTGCCGATTTCACGTCCGTGCCCTGAAATAGATGGAGAATTCACTTCTGTTCGCCGCTTTGAATCCGGTACATATGCTGATAATGCTGTCATTCGGTTAAATAACAAATTACATCCGAATGGCGACCAATAAAAAGAACTTTCGATTCGTATCGAATCAGCACGGAGAACATGATGGCGGCAAGTACGGACGCGATGGCAGTAAACAATCCACAAAGTGGCCTACAGGCGTTAGGCAGTGCACAGAATTTTTTGAGCCGTATGTCCAGCCAGCAAAAAATGGTTCTAATGGTGGCGGTTTCCGCCATCATTGCCCTGGCCGCCGGCGGATGGATGTGGAATCAGGCGCCGGATTACAAGGTGCTCTTCAGTAATGTGTCCGACCGTGATGGCGGGGCGATCATCGCATCTCTCCAGAAAATGAATGTGCCGTACAAATTTGCCGAGGGTGGCGGGGTGATCCTCGTACCTGCCAACGATGTGCACGACACCCGGCTCAAGCTCGCTTCCGAAGGGTTGCCCAAGGGAGGGCTGGTGGGCTTCGAGCTGATGGAAAACCAGAAATTCGGCACCAGCCAGTTTTTGGAACAGGTCAATTTCCAGCGTGCGCTGGAAGGAGAACTCGCCCGCTCGATCCAGGCTGTGGCGGCAATAAGCGGAGCCCGGGTGCACCTTGCCATGGCCAAGCAATCGGTATTCATGCGTGAGCAACAGAAGCCTAGCGCGTCGGTATTGGTAAATCTCTATCCGGGCCGTGCGCTTGACCCGCAGCAAGTGAACGCAATCGTTCACCTGGTTTCCAGCAGCGTTCCCAATCTGCCTGTCAAGAATGTAACAGTAGTAGACCAGCACGGCAGTCTTTTAAGCAAGACAGATGAAGCGAATCCCGGTACCGGTCTGGACCCTAACCAGTTGAAGTATTTGCAGGCGCTGGAACAAAGTTACGTGAAACGTATCGAGGCTATCCTGATTCCTATAGTCGGGATCGAAAACGTGCGTGCCCAAGTCGCCGCGGACGTGGACTTCGCCCACTCAGAGCAGATGGACGAGATATACAAGCCGAATCAGGATCCGGTCAAATCCACATTGCGCAGTCAGCAGACCTCGGAATCAAGCACCTCCGGCCAGGGGGAAGGCGGGGTGCCCGGAGCACTTTCCAATCAACCTCCTTCGCCTGCAACGGCCCCGCTCACTGTAGCAGGGGCTGCTCCTCCTCCCAATCAGCTTCCGGTGCCGGGTGCCGTGCCTGGCGCAACCGACGCGGCGCAAGCTGCAAAAGCGGCGGTGCCGACCAATACCCGAAAAGATGCCACCACCAACTACGAGGTGGACAAAACCATACAGCATGTGCGCAAACCCGTGGGCGGCATCAAACGGCTGTCGGTGGCAGTGGTGGTCAACCACCGCAAGGTGACGGATGAGAAAGGGCTGGTCAGCAGTCAGCCGCTGAACGAAGCGGAAAAGGCGCAAATCACGGATCTGGTGAAAGAGGCCATGGGCTTCAATCGGGATCGCGGCGATTCGTTGAATGTAGTCAATAGCCCATTCACGGATATGGAGAGAGAAACCGTGCCGGACTTGCCTCTGTGGCAACAGCCGGAAACGATTGAGCTTGCCAAGCAGGTTGTCAAGACTGTGCTGATCGGCGCACTGATTCTCTATCTGGTGCTGGGTGTGCTGCGGCCGATGTTGAAGCGTATGAATCAGCCCGCGGACCCGTCTCCCGCGGCGCTGGTCGAAAATAAGGAGGATAAAGTGTTGCGACCCACGCCCGTTCAGAAACAGACGCCGCAGCTTTCCCATCATGATCAAAATCTGGCAATGGCCCGTCAATTGGCAAAGGACGACCCGAGGATGGTGGCAGGGGTGGTTAAGCATTGGGTAGCCGGCCATGAATGAGCTAGGCATCAACAAAAGTGCGATCCTGCTCATGTCGCTGGGCGAAGAAGAAGCGGTGCAGGTGCTCAAGCATCTCACTCCCCGTGAGGTGCAAAAAGTCGGTACCGCCATGGCGAAGCTCAAGAACCTGAGCCGGGAACAGGTGGATAGCGTAATTGGCGATTTCTGCACCTACGCCGCAGACAAGAACCCCGCCCTAGTCCTAGATCCGGAAAATTATACCCGCTCGGTGCTTCATAGAGCCTTAGGGGAGGACAAGTCCACGGACATGATCAGCCGCATCCTGGAAGGCAGCGATACCAGCGGTATAGAGGGTCTTAAGTGGATAGACTCTCCATCGGTAGCGGAGTTGATAAGGGGCGAGCATCCCCAAATCATCGCCACCATCCTGGTGCATCTCGACCGAGATCAGGCGAGCGAAATTCTGGGTCAACTCTCCGAGCAACTGCGCAACGACGTATTGCTGCGTATTGCCACACTGGAGGGTATTCAGCCCTCGGCTTTGCGGGAGCTTAATGACGTGCTGACAAATTTGCTGTCGGGCAGCGAAAATATCAACAAAAACTCGGTCGGTGGCATCCGCACGGCGGCGGAAATCATTAACTTCATGAATAGCGCGGCCGAGACTTCCGTACTCGACAACTTGCGGGAATTTGACCCGGAATTGGCCCAGAAAATCATGGACCAGATGATCGTATTCGAAAACCTGATGGATATTGACGACCGTGGCATCCAGCTCCTGCTGCGCGAAATCCAGTCCGATTCGCTTGTCGTCGCCCTGAAAGGCGCAGCGGTGGAATTGCGGGAAAAAATATTCAGAAACATGTCGAGCCGGGCTTCAGAGATCCTGCGTGAAGACCTGGAAGCCATGGGCCCGGTGAAAGTCCGCGAGGTCGAGGCTCAGCAGAAGCAGATATTACAAACCGTCAGGCGGCTCGCCGACGAAGGGCAGATCGCATTCGGCGGCAAGGGCGAGGAAAGTTACGTTTGATGAAAGGTCTCAGCTTCCGCTCCCTGTTGGGACGGGAGAGGGAATGACAAAGGAAATTAGCAATCATGGTCAACCAGATTATCCCCAAAGGTCGTCTTTCCACTTATCAACGCTGGGAGATGGGGGGATTCGAACAAGCTGACACGGCGCCGGCGCCTCAGTCTGGTATCAAAGGTCCGGAGCATCAAACGGCGGTGATTTTACCGACCGTCGAACAGCTGGAGCGGATCCATCAGGCGGCGCATCAGGAAGGTCATGCCGCTGGGTACGCGGCAGGTTATGCGGCTGGCCACGAGACTGGTAACGAAGCCGGACGTGAGCGGGCCGCTGCCGAGACCGCCAAATTGCAAGACTTGCTCAGCAGTTTCCAACAGGCGCTGGCCGGGGCTCATCAGACCATCGCCAACGATTTGCTTACCTTGTCTCTCGACCTCGCCAAACAAATATTACGCGAGGCCCTGCGGGTAAAACCGGAACTGGTGTTCGCCGTGGTGCGCGAAAGCATTCAACAAGAGTCTGCCTTTAGCCAGCCGCTACAGCTATACCTGCACCCGGATGACGCTGTCCTGGTGCGCGACCATTTGAACCACGAACTCAACGATTGTACAGTCCGCGTTGACGCAAAGCTGGAGCGCGGCGACTGCCGCATCAGGACTGGCAACAGCCAGGTCGATGCTACTCTCGCGACTCGCTGGCAGCGTATCGCACAAGCACTGGGACGAAACAACGCCTGGCTGGAATCTTGAATCAGAAAGGATGAACATGATGGAAGCTTCAGCTCAAACCGACACTGACACCCATGCAGACCAGTGGCGCAGCTTTCTCAAGGGTTGCGGCGACGCAGTGGCTGCCGTCGAACCTTTTCAGCGTTCAGGCAATCTCACCCGTGTCACCGGATTGGTCATGGAAGCGATGGGACTCAAGCTTGCCGTGGGGAGCGGTTGCACCATTATAATGCCCAATGGTGATAGCGTGGAGGCCGAGGTGGTAGGCTTTAACGGCGATCGACTTTATTTGATGCCGACCACCGACGTATTCGGTCTTGCTCCCGGTGCCAAGGTCATTCCCTGGGACCACACTGCGACCGTGCCTGTGCTCGGCGGTACTAGCCATCCGCGTCGTCGCGCATCCGATCAGGTCCGGCATTTTCCTGTTGGCGAAGGGCTGCTGGGGCGCGTGCTGGATGGTGCCGGGCGCCCATTGGATGGGCTCGGTCCGCTCAAGGCAGAGCGCGACGCCCCGCTGGTGAATAAATCATTCAATCCGCTCGATCGGGAACCGATCAAGCAAATACTGGATGTAGGGGTTCGCGCGATTAATGCGCTGCTTACCGTGGGGCGCGGTCAACGCATGGGGTTGTTCGCTGGTTCTGGAGTGGGAAAGAGCGTCCTGCTGGGCATGATGGCACGCTATACCAGCGCCGATGTGATTGTGGTCGGATTAATCGGCGAACGGGGTCGCGAGGTCAAGGAATTTATCGAACAAAGTCTGGGACCTGAAGGATTGGCCCGTTCGGTGGTGGTAGCCGCGCCGGCCGATACATGGCCATTGATGCGATTGCAAGGCGCCTCCTACGCCACCTCCATCGCCGAATACTTTCGCGACCAGGGCAAGAACGTATTGCTGATCATGGATTCGCTTACACGCTACGCCATGGCGCAGCGAGAGATCGCATTGGCGATCGGGGAGCCCCCCGCGACCAAAGGATATCCGCCTTCCGTGTTCGCCAAGCTGCCGCAATTAGTGGAGCGCGCCGGAAACGGCATCAAGGGCGGCGGCTCGATCACCGCGTTCTATACGGTATTGACTGAAGGGGACGATCAGCAGGACCCAATCGCAGACTCGGCGCGTGCCATTCTTGATGGGCACGTGGTGCTGTCGCGTCAGCTCGCAGAAAGCGGTCATTACCCGGCCATCGACATTGAAGCCTCAATCAGCCGCGCAATGTCCAGCCTGATCACGCCTGAATACTTCGAGCAGGTGCGCGGCTTCAAGCAGCTTTATTCGCGTTATCAACGGTCGCGCGATCTGATTAGCGTCGGGGCATACTCGCCTGGAAGCGATTCGTTACTGGACCGGGCCATTTTGCTGCACCCTCAACTGGAAGCATTCCTTCAACAAGGTATGTTCGAGCAGGCAGGCTACACGGACAGCGCCGCCAAATTGGGCACCTTGCTTGCCTTCTAGATGATACTGAAACGGAACTGAACGCTAACCGAATGCAACTCCCAAACTTAACCAAGCCTTGACAAAATGACGAAACGCACTGCTTTGGACACTCTTCTTGAGCTGGCACAAACGCGAACCGATGATGCTGCAAGGCGGTTGGGCGTGCTTAATGCCCAAGGGCTGGACATGGAGACCAAGCTCACCTTGCTGACGCAATATTGGAACGAATACTCCGCTCGCTTCCAGATTGCGATGCAGCAGGGGATAACGGCGTCCGACTGGCGCAACTACCAGGATTTTCTCAACAAGATAGACGCCGTCATTGTGCAGCAACGGGAAGTCCTGACAACCACGCGGCAGCGCGTGGAGGCTGGTCAAACAGCCTGGCAGTCTGCGAAGCGCACCTTCAAGTCTTATGACACCCTCGCGCAACGGCAGGCTGGCGCTGAAATGCTGCGCATGGCGCGACATGACCAGAAGGAAACGGATGAGCGCGCGAGCAACGCGACTGCGCGGAAGGATGGATCGCGTTAAATGGATTGCAACAAGCGCATTGTGTTGAGTTTAACTGACATTAATTGATCATGACGAACATAACTGACTAGTGAGATCTCAATGATACTTACCCCGCCCATGCTCCAAAATTCGTCAACGAATTCAACTTCGCCAATCCGGAACGCGACCGATAGCGCCGGGGGGGAAGCGCAGCCGCCCGGCACCGCCAGTTTTGGCAAAGTGCTGGCGAACGAGATGAACGATAAAAAGGATGTGGCCGAGACCAAGCAGGGGGAAGCGAGCGCGTTAGAAAAAGGCCCGGAGAAAAAGGATACCGCTGTCGGCGATGTGAAGGACCTCGAAGATCCGGAGAAGAAAGATTCAAGGGAATTGAAGACTTCCAAGGACTTGGAAGGCTCCGCGCCTACCGCCACAGAAACACGGAAAAAAACACAAACGAAGACGCGTGCCGATGCTCCTGCCGCTGCGCTTGCCACTTCACCCCAGCCGATGAATCTCGCGGACATTCTTCACGGTTTGATCGCCGCGTACTCGCCCGCTACCCCAGTTGAAAAACGAATTGCCCTCCAAACAGAAACTCCCAAAGATACTCCAGTTGATGCCCGGGCAGTCGGTGCCGCGATCGATGCGCAGGCGGCGCTAACAACTACCGCCGACCCGCAAGCCGGCCTCGCCGTCATGTCGCCGGGCCTGGTTGCTGCTCATCCCGCCAAAGCCGAATCGGACGCTTCCGGTATGGTTGCCACGGTGAAAACCGAATTAACCCCTTGGAGCCCCGGTATGCATGCGGCGTCAACTCGGATACCGGATGCTTCGGGTACGGCAGCTTCGGGTACGTCAGCTTCGGGTACGGCAGCTACGGCTAAAAGCGATTTGACGCCCCGGAGCGTCGGCATGCGTGCGGCGGCGGCAACTCAGATGAGAGAGAAACACGCCGCAGGAATTCAGGATATTCAGGAACGGATGGCGATTAAATTTGAGTCGGAGGCCAGGCAGAACGCCTTGCAACAGGTGGAATTCAGCTTGCCCGAAATTACCGTGGCGACAAAAAGCGGGAAGTCCGAAAACTCGTTGCTGGAGCTTGCCTCTAAAGATTTACAGGTCTCGGGTTTATTTAATGCATCGGCGGCGCCGACAGGCGTCGCGACTGATCGTGGCATTGCCCCGGTTGCCACAGGCTCGCCCGTTTATGCCGGCCTTAGCCTGGAACCCCGCGTGGGTGCTACCGGCTGGGACAACGCTTTGGGCCAGAAAGTCCTGTGGATGGTTTCTCAACAGCAACAGGTAGTGGAACTGACCCTCAATCCACCCGATCTGGGTCCCCTGCAGGTAATCCTGTCTATCAACAATGACCAGGCCAGCGCTACATTTGTTTCGCCGCACGCCGATGTGCGGCAGGCGCTGGAAGCAGCGCTGCCGCGTCTTCGGGAAATGATGGCGGACAGCGGAATCAGCCTGGGAAACACAACCGTCAGCGCTGATACCTCGCAGCAGCAGAGCGGGTTCGAGCGTCAAGACCGGTCCTCCCCGCGCCACGGCGGGAGCGGGGCGACCATGATCGCATCCAGCGGCCATGGCGCTGATACTGGCATGAGTCATATTCATAGCGCCGGAAGTAGGCTGGTGGATATTTTTGCCTAGGTAAATTGAACGGATCTAAAGGAAATCCACGGTAGGGCGTTTGTCCATTGGCAACCCGCATTCTAAAGATTCAACGCGCGTTGCATGAAGCGCTTCAAGCCGATTATTTCGCCATTACTTCCAGCCAAAATTTCATAGCCGCAATGGCAAGCTGGCCGGGGCCGAAGCATTGCTCCGCCTAAGCCATCCGGAGTTCGGGCTCTTGGTGACGATGGAGTTCATTCCGACCGCTGAATGGTCCGGACAGATTGTTCAGATAGGCTATTGGGTCGTGCGCGAAACATGTCGGCAAATACGCCGCTGGAGGAAACGGCCTGCCGGCGATCAAGATCGCTGTCAATTTGTCGCCCCGTCAGTTAGAGCAATCGGATCTGGTTGCAACAATGCTGGATGTCGTCCGATCTGAACACTTGCCATGCGAACAAATCATGTTTGAAATCACTGAGACCGTGGCTATGAAGGACGCGCCAAAAACGATCAAAATGATTCGCGAGTTTCAGGAAAACAACTTTGAAATATCAATCGATGATTTCGGAACCGGCTATTCAAGCCTCGCCTACTTGCGGCGCTTTTGGGACAAGCAGTTGAATACAGACCATTTCTTCACTAACGGCCCAGATGAATATGGTCACGAAAGTACCGCTATCGTCTCGGCGATTATCAAACTTGCTCATTCTCTTGAGATGGACATAGTCGCCGAAGGGGTCGGAACTGCTTCGCAATTCGAACAATTGAAGGGCATGATGTGTGACCAGATGCAGGAATTCCTGCTCGGGAAGCCTATGGCAGCGGAAGAGTTTAGCGCCTTGCTTCATGAGCAGACAGGGAGGAATCTGATTCTATTGAGACGCCGGGGTATATGCGTAGTGAACCCATTTTGACCGGGGCGCAGATTATGCCCGCGGCATTTAGCTGATTGCAACCAGTGCCTGTCCAGCGATGGGCAATGGTTCGTCATCTTCACTGACTTCGGCATCGGTGACTATTGTCCTTCAAAATACGTCTTCAATCAGTCCCTTTCTTAAAGCGCGATGGGGTCCTGTCGGCACATCCGCGCGTCTCACTACTAACTCTTCCGGTTTTTCGCATGGTTCTGTTGCGTCGCCAAATTTCGAGATAACCCCATTTCCCCCCTCTGTTTCCCGCATCTCCTGCTTGCGATTGGCTTGATAATTCGTCAACACATCGCAAACGGGGTACGCCATGGTAAGTAAGGCACATATGCAAAGTAAGGAAGATAACGGTATCAAGCCGGAAAAGAAGTCCGGCAGGAAAAAGCTGACAATAATTATTGCTTCGGCAGTATTGGTGCTCGGTGCCGGGGGCGGGGGCACCGCCTGGTATCTGAACAGAACGGAGGATGGCGCAGGAGTTCAGGCAAAGCAGAAACCACCGGTTTTTGTAAATCTCGAAACATTTACCGTCAATCTGCAATCTGAGCACGGGGATCAGCATCTCCAGACCAATTTGACCTTGAAGATGGAAGATGCGGACGCGGCGGATTTGATCAAGCTGCACATGCCGGAGGTACGCAATCGCGTTTTGCTGCTGCTTTCCAGCAAGGCGGCAGCACAGATCGCTGTCGTTGATGGCAAGAAAAAGCTTGCTTCCGAGTTGCTTGCCGAAATAAAGCAGCCATTCAGCGAGAGCCGCCCCGAGCTTGCTATCCAAAGCGTGCTTTTTACCTCTTTCGTGATCCAGTGACCCTATCATGAGCAATGATTTTCTCTCCCAGGAAGAAGTGGACGCCTTGCTCAAGGGGGTCGTTAGCGGAACCGACGCAACTGAAGAGGCCTACGTGCCCACCGGTTTTCGGCCCTATAACCTGGCGACCCAGGAGCGTATCGTGCGCGGACGCATGCCTACGCTTGAAATTATCAACGAGCGCTTTGCGCGGCTTTTGCGCCTTGGTTTGTTCAATTTCATGCGCCGCAGCGCAAATGTCACCGTCGGCCCGGTCCGGGCAATCAAATTCAGCGAATTCGTGCGCAACCTGGTCGTGCCGAGCAATCTGAACCTGGTGCACGTCAAACCATTACGCGGTACATCCCTATTTGTATTCGACCCGACCCTTGTGTTCCTGGTGGTGGATAACCTGTTTGGCGGCGATGGCCGCTGCCAACCCCAGACAGAGGGCCGCGACTTTACTCAAACCGAGCAGCGCATCATCCAGCGCTTGCTTAACCTGGTGTTTGACAGCTATGGCAAGTCGTGGCAACCCGTCTATCCGATTGAATTCGAATACGTGCGGGCCGAGACGAATACCCAGTTTGCCAATGTGGCAACCCCCAACGAGGTGGTTGTAGCTACCACATTCGAAGTTAGTTTCGGTTCCGCAGTGGGAGAAATGCACATTTGCATGCCGTACTCCATTCTCGAACCGATCCGCGATCTGCTTTCCAGCAGCATGCAGGGCGAATCACTGGAAGTGGACAAGCGCTGGGTTGGCCGGCTATCGAAACAGGTACAGTCGGCTGAGGTAACGATGCTGGTGGATCTGGCGCATGCTCAGGTTACCCTCGACCAGATACTCAACATGCAGGTCGGCGATGTCATATCCCTGGATATCCCCGAGCTTGTCACCGCAAGTGTGGATGGCGTGCCGGTAATGGAGTGCCGTTATGGCATATCCAACGGCCAGTATGCATTACGCATGGAAAAGATGCTCGGCTCCGTGAGCAGCGAATGAGCAACGAACGCCGCAACCTGTCAAATCGACCCTTTAAAAATTCCGCCGAGGAGCTGAATATGTCCGCCACTAAAACCAATCCCGCCCGTATCACAGAGGAGGACGCCACAATGCCTGGTGCTTCAAACGCCGCGCCTGCCCAGATCTTCGAGCAATTTTCCGTTTCGCCAAAACCGGAGATCCACAACGACATCGACATGATCATGGATATACCCGTCCAGCTCACCGTGCAGTTGGGGCGCACAAAAATCGCCATCAAGAATCTGTTGCAATTGGCACAAGGCTCGGTGGTGGAACTGGATGGTCTCGCCGGTGAGCCAATGGATGTACTGGTAAACGGTTATCTGATTGCCCAGGGCGAAGTTGTGGTGGTCAACGAAAAATTCGGCATTCGCCTGACTGACATCATTACCCCGAGCGAACGAATTCGCAAATTAAACCGTTAAGTTTCCAAAATTACGAATTTACGGATGCGACACAAATGAACATTTGCAACACATTCCTCCTGTCTTTCTTAAAAAAGAGCGCAATCATCATGGATTCATTGCCTGCCAACGTGACGAGCCATTTCCGTCGTCTGGACATTGGCCCGGCAGGGGCAGGGCGGTTTCCAGTCGCCATAATGCTTGGCGGCTGCGCATTGCCAGCCAGCGCAACGCCAACCGCAAATGTTTCCCCCGTTTCAGATGGGAGCATGCTTCAGGTCATGCTCGGCCTAGCTGTGGTGCTCGCAGTGATAGCTGCTACCGCGTGGTTGCTCAAGCGTTTTGGTGGGATGGCAAGAGGCCCTGCCAGCGTAGTAAAAGTTATTGGCGGCTCAGCCGTCGGTCAGCGCGAGCGAGTAGTCCTGGTGGAAGTTGGCGATACTTGGCTGGTAATCGGCGTTGCACCAGGTCATGTGACTGCGTTGCATAGCATGCCCAAAGGTGAACCTACCGCTTCTACCTCTGAGCATATGGCCCATCCGGCTGGTGACGCGCGCTTTTCTGCCTGGTTCAAACAAGTTATGGAGAAACGAAATGGTAAGTAACGCCATTGTAAATATCCGCGCCAGGGCCGCGATTCATATTATCTTAGGGGCTTCGCTGGGAACCGTGTTGTTAGCCGCTCCGTTACTCGCGCTGGCTCAAACTCCCGGCTTGCCGGTATTCACCAGCACACCGACTGCGGGCGGCGGACAAAACTATTCGCTAAGCCTGCAAACTTTGTTACTGCTGACAGCGCTTTCCTTCCTGCCGGCGGTATTGCTGATGATGACCGGTTTCACCCGCATTATTATCGTACTGTCGTTGCTGCGCCAGGCACTAGGTACGCAATCTTCTCCCCCTAACCAGGTGCTCGTCGGGCTTGCGCTGTTCCTTACCTTTTTCGTCATGGGTCCCGTATTCGACAAGATTTATACCGAGGCCTATGAGCCTTTTACCAACAACAAGATAACGATGCCCCAGGCATTGGATAGAGGCGCTGCACCGCTCAAGGCTTTCATGATGAAGCAGACCCGGGAAACGGATCTGGCGCTATTCGTAAAACTCTCGGGCCATCCACAACTGAACGGACCGGAAGATGTGCCGTTGCGAATTCTGGTTCCGGCCTTTGTCACCAGTGAACTGAAAACTGCATTTCAGATTGGTTTCGCAGTGTTCATACCGTTTCTCATCATCGACATGGTTGTGGCATCAGTCCTCATGTCCATGGGCATGATGATGGTGTCGCCCGCCCTGGTGGCATTACCGTTCAAGATAATGCTGTTCGTGCTGGTGGATGGATGGCATATGCTGATTGGCTCGCTGGCGGAGAGCTTCTACTAGCGAATCATATTAATTGATAAGTCGAACTGTTCAACCTTTAAAACCTTCATTAACCGATGGATCGAGAAAATAATGACACCCGAAAGCGTAATGACTCTGGGCCAGAAGGCCATGGAAGTGACCCTGATGGTCTCCGCGCCAATGTTGCTGGTGGCGCTCGCGACCGGCCTGCTGGTGAGTATTTTTCAAGCCGCGACGCAGATCAACGAAATGACGTTGTCCTTTATCCCGAAGCTGGTGGCCCTATTCGGAACTTTGGTGCTGGCTGGTCCATGGATGCTCTCCGTAATGGTTGACTACATGCGGCAAGTACTGGAGGGAATTCCAGGAATGGTGGGGTAGTCATCACGTAAATGATTACTCTCAGTTCTGCCGATCTCAATGCCTGGCTGGTTTCTTTCCTGTGGCCGCTGGTGCGAATTCTGGCGCTTTTGGCGGCAGCACCGGTACTCGGAAGCGCTGCCATTCCGGCGCGGGTGAAGATCGGGCTTGGGGTCTTCATTACGCTGATTATCGCGCCCGCTATCGGACCCCTGCCGAAGATCGAACCGGGCTCTCTCGAAGGATTGCTGGTTCTCGGCCAGCAAATCATTATCGGTCTGGCGATGGGTTTTGCGATGCGCATTGTGTTCAGCGCGGTGGAGACGGCAGGCGAAATAGCCGGCCTGCAAATGGGGTTGGGGTTCGCGACGTTTTTTAGTCCCCGCGCCGATGGCAGCACGCTGGTGGTAGGAAAATTTCTTGGTCTGCTGGCGACTCTCGTTTTCCTTTCCGTAAATGGTCATCTGCTGATGCTGTCGGTATTAGCGGAGAGCTTTCATGTATTTCCCATTTCCGCCGAGCCCTTTTCGGCGGGTGGATGGAAGTTGCTCGCCGGTTGGGGCGGCAAAATTTTCGAGGCTGGCCTGGGGCTCGCCCTGCCGGTAGTGACGGCACTGCTGATTGTTAATCTGGCACTCGGCATTCTCACTCGTGCCGCGCCGCAACTAAATATCTTTGCGGTAGGCTTTCCGATCACTTTGATGGTGGGGATAATAGCGCTGATGCTGTCGCTACCTTATTTTATTCCGGTGGTAGAGAAACTGATTGAAGAAGGGCTCGGAACCATGCTGGATATCGCCCGTGCCGCTAGCGGCAACCAGACGGGCATCTTACCATGATGCCAGGTTAAATTTTTGGTTCAGCCGAAGATAGAATGGCCTGCCGGGAAGCCATTTCCTGGCGAGCAGTTGCCGGATGGATTGCTCATTCGACAGCTCCTATGGAGGCCATTTGGCGGGGTAGACCCTGGTCCCAGAAAACTCAAGGAAGTGGCCTCAGATCAGCTTTCATTTAAGAGTATTTTGCGCGAACATGCTGCAAGCATGATTCGCATACTTTTCTCTATTAGACAGAAACAATAGGGTGCAGCGATCCTGGTCCGGCGGGAAGTAATTATCGTGGGACAACAACATTGAATTTTCCCGAATTGATGCTAAAGTTAAACTACTCATTGCCACTATGGATGAGAGCAACCCAGGCATAGTCTTTGCCGTTCAGATCACTTTTCTTTGTTGTAATTGCCAGGAGTACTAGACATGCCCCAACTCGACCACGCTGCTTTCATTGATCGCTTGAAGGGAAAGTCCATTGATGCCGCCGCGCTGCGGGACGCTTACCCTGATCTTGATGTAAGAAGTATCGTGGGCGATGGCGTCATCAAAGGTACAACGCAGAACCTGGAGAAGTTGTGGGAGATCATCGATAACTATGACCACGATGGCAATGTGAACACTATCTCCGATTCGCCGGCGTTGTCTATTGCCGAGTGGTTGTTCGTCCAAACGGGAAATTCTGCGGCCACGAGTAGCGACACGACAAGTTGGAGGAAGGTCGCGGAACTCGGTGACAAAAGTATCACCGACAACAGCAACGCGCATAAGACCGCTATTGACCAAACCGGTGTAGGTCTCTATTACGGTGACCACTCAGGTTTTCATGAGGATATTTTACGGGGCGATCGTCCCGCGTTGCAGACGCAAATAGCCGCCATGAGTGGCGGAAATTGGCGAATGGAATCGTTCGAGCCTGGATCCGTTATCATTGAAAACACTTCGGGTCAGGCTAGCCGCATTCAGGAAAGCTCTTGCATTGGCTGGGTGATACAGAACGTTAAGGCAGCCTATGAAGGCGCCGGCCTTGAAGCGCGTTTCTCCGGCATCAACCGCTCGGTGAGAGATGCCGATCTGCGAGGCACCGTTCTCTGCGAAGAATTACAGAAAGATGGCTGGACGGCTGTGTTCTACTCGCCTCGAACCGCCGAAGATCTTACGCAAGCGGGTGAACGCGAGAAATTGGGCGCGCTCAACATGGCGAAGGCTGGCGCACGTGTATGGAAATCGCCGATTCCGGAATCGAGCGGGGTCCGTTGTGACGCTGTCATTACCGGGTATCGCGGCATCACGCCTGACAGCAACACTGAGGCATTGCTGGAAAAACTGGAGAATGCGCCATTCTTTGTCGGCGTAGCAAACGGCGGTATTCATACTTTCGTGGGACATAATGGGAGTGTCTGCGATTTTCACTGGACTGCACAGCCTGACGATAAGAATGCCATGACGGAAAATCCCATCCGCCAATGGAAGTGGGATACCGGGCTCTACATGGTGCCTCCGGGATATTGGTAAAATGTTTTCCGCTGCCCGGCAGCATAGGAATTGTTCTTTCTGCGGTATTTCATCTTAGAATCTTTCACTTTATTTCACTCGCAAGGGGAAGCGTTGGACGTCATCCGTGATGAAATCCGAGGTATGGTAAATGGCTGATCGGTTCGCGGTATTCGCTACCGTGCTTTTGGCGCCCTTGATCGTGGGTTGCGCCCAAATTAAATCCTTTACGGTGGCTTCGAGTACTATTTGTCCCGGCGAAACCGTTAAAATTGACTGGGTCGCCTCAGGCAATGCGGGCAAAGTAACATTGGACGCGGTTCCAACACTGGAAGGCATAGGGGAGGGACCTGCGGAAGGATCTCGATCGGTTGCTCCCGTGCAAAATACGCGCTTTATACTCAAGGTTCCGGGTGCGTTCAAAAGCGCTCAACGGGAATGGGACGTACAGGTAGTCCCGGTTCAAAGTTTCAGGCTGCTGGGAGGAATTGCCCAGTGCGATGGAAAGACTCAGTCGGTATCAACTTCGTTCACGATTCAGCAGAAGGATACCTCTTCGCGTGTCCGGGCCGTGTTAATCACGAATAGCTATTCCAGGCGATTATCGATCAGCAAAGACGGACTGGAAGTAGATGTCCCGCCAAACGGTACAACAGATAGTTTCAGGAATACTTCCCTTATGGGAACCTGGACAGTCCGTAGTCCCGTGGGCCCGGATGAAGCCTGCGACAGTGCCCTTAAAGCAGTTGCACACCGATTAACTATCAAGACACAGATGAGTTGCGCGGAATAACGCCATGGCGATCCTTGATCAGATTCAGACTATTGTGATCGTAATGATGGAAAACCGCTCCTTCGACCACGTTCTGGGACACCTTAGCATGGCCCGATTCGGCAATCGGAAAGATGTGACGGGACTGGTCGACCCCGAGGCAAATCTCGACTACACGAACTTTCTCGATGGAGAGGGTTACCAGCCCTTCGAATTGAAAGATAGGCCTCTGCTGCATGACCTGCCTCATAGCAGGAATCTTGTAGCGACTCAGTTAGGGACGCCCGGCGCACTCTTCACGATGAGCGGATTTGCCGAGGCATATTACCTTGCTACCGGAAGCAAGGTGAAAGATCCGCCACCGATGGGTTTTCTTTCACCTGGCGATGTATCGATGTCTAATTTTCTGGCAATGCAATATGCGGTGTGTGACAACTGGTTTGCTCCGCTACCAACGGACACCCAGCCAAATCGCTCGGTTGCCTACACCGGTTATTCCCTGATCGACGACACGAAACCTCGCCCCATTCCCACTGTCAAGGAAAGCTTCATTTTCGAGTGGTTAAATACACACAATGTCAATTGGCGCGTGTATCACTGCGGAATATCATTCTTCACGCTATTTGACCGGTTTCACGATGTACTGGGTCCAAACTTCCGTAGCTTCAGGCAATTACCGGGAGATTTCGCGGCAGAGTCTGCGTCAGAAATGCCGCAAGTGATATTTATTGAGCCTGAATATAGCGATTCACCTGTGCATTTTGGCTGGACTCCTAACGATAATCATCCCCCTACACCCATCGGTCCTGGAGAACATTTCCTGCGAGATATATATAATCTGCTGACGAAGGATCCTGCTAAATGGAACCGGACGCTTTTGATTACAACGCATGACGAACATGGCGGATTCTTCGATCATGTCCCTCCGTTGGCGATTCCCGCCCCAGTCCCAAGCGGCGCACTGTTCTCAGCCCGGTTTGAGAGCACCGGCCCAAGGGTTCCGGCGCTCATTGCATCGCCATGGATTTCGCCTGGCACCGTGTTCCAGGGGGCGATGGACCACACATCGATATTGCAACTGCTATCCGAGAAATTTGCAGGCACCCCGGATTATAATGATGAGGTCAAGCGTCGAAGGGAACTGGGGATCAAAAGTGTGTCACAAGTGTTGTCTCAGGCACCTGCCGAGGCGAGAACGGATATTCCCTCACCGCCGACGGATATTATCGGCAGTTCGGTGGAACTCAAACCGATGACCGATCCACAGATCCAGACCGATAATCAACAGGCTTTTACCGCCGCTGCAAAAAAGCTTGTAGCGTATGACCGAAAACTGGCGTTGGAGAAATATCCCGAACTTGCGCATCTGCCTGAGACGGGAAAATAAGGTGCACGAAAAAGGGCTCTGCGTCTCATAGAAACGTATTACTTCGTTTCATTGCTTTTTGCCTTATTCCAGCGCTTTTGCGATCCGCCATAGCGCGTTTTCCAGGTTAGTCATGGTGGTGGCGAAGGAAAGCCGGATATAACCTTCGCTGCCGAACGCCGACCCCGGCACGACTGCTACTCCTCCATGTTCCAGCAAATATTCGCTGAGAGCGACATCGCTGCTGTCTTTCAGTACCCCTTTGGCATACAGTTTCGTGATTGCCTCATGCGTGTCGGCGAAGGCATAGAATGCACCTCCCGACAACAGACACCTGACACCGGGTAATGCGTTGAGCGCATCGGTAATAAACAGATTACGCTCCTTGAACGCCGTCACCATGGGCACAATGCAGGACTGATCACCATTAAGTGCCGATTCGGCGGCAACTTGTGAAATGGAGGTGGGATTGGAAGTACTCTGAGACTGGATGTTTTCCATGGCGGTGATGATATGCGAGGGACCCCCGCAATAGCCGATACGCCAGCCGGTCATGGCATAGGCCTTGGATACGCCATTAAGAACAATGGTGCGATCATATAACTCAGGACAGGCATTGAGGATATTGACGAATTTGCTGTCCGAAAGAAGGATGTGCTCGTACATGTCGTCGGTAGCAATCAGTATATTCGGGTGCTTGAGCAGTACATCGCCCAGGGCTTTAAGTTCGTCCGCTGTATAAACCCCGCCGGAGGGGTTGCTAGGACTGTTGATGACGAACATGCGGGTTTTAGGCGTGATGGCCTCTTCCAGTTGCGTTGCAGTTATTTTGAAACCCTGTTCGATCCCGGCTTCAACGATCACTGGCTTTCCTTCGGCAATCAGGACAATATCGGGATAAGAAACCCAGTACGGCGCAGGAATGATGACTTCGTCGCCCCGATTGATGACGGAGAGCGTAAGATTGAAAAAACTTTGCTTGCCGCCACACGAAACCAGAATTTGGCCGGGGGTGTAGTCAAAACCATTGTCCCGCTTGAACTTGGCGATGACGGCGCTTTTGAGCCCCGGGGTGCCCCCCACCGCTGTATATTTAGTGAAACCCTTGTTGATGGCGATAATGGCCGCATCCTTGATATGCTGTGGCGTATCGAAATCCGGTTCGCCGGCACCAAGCCCGATGATGTCCTTGCCTTCCGCCTTGAGCCGGGCAGCCCGGGCCGTGACGGCAAGGGTAGGGGAGGGTTTGATAGCCTGAACGCGGTCTGAGAGTCTCACGATAATGTCCTTACGCTGATGCGGATTGTGTCCGCATGATAAAATTAGCCAGAAGAAATGGTTTAAGAAGTAATCAGGAAAATCAGGAAATAACCAAACCGGAAATTATACCTGTGATCGTTACCTTCCCCAACAGTCCTTACAAGCTGCATCAAGTATTTACGCCGGCTGGCGATCAACCCGAGGCTATCGATAAGCTAGTTGAAGGAATAGAGGACGGTCTTGCGTTTCAGACGCTCCTGGGAGTGACAGGCTCCGGCAAAACCTTCACCATGGCTCATGTGATCGCGCGGCTGGGCCGTCCTGCGATCATCATGGCACCGAACAAAACGCTGGCGGCACAACTCTATGCCGAAATGCGCGAGTTCTTTCCGGAAAATGCCATCGAGTACTTCGTATCCTATTACGATTATTACCAGCCGGAAGCTTATGTCCCGTCCCGCGATCTGTTCATAGAGAAGGATTCCAGCATAAATGAGCACATCGAGCAAATGCGCCTGTCGGCGACCAAGGCGCTGCTCGAGCGCGACGACGCCATAATAATCGCCAGCGTATCGTGCATATACGGTATCGGCGATCCGGTGGATTATCACGGGATGATTCTGCATCTGCGCGAAAATGAAAAAATCACTCAACGCGAAGCCATACAGCGCCTGATCGAAATGCAATACGAACGCAATGAGATCGATTTCAGTCGCGGAACCTTCAGAGTGAGAGGAGACGTACTCGACATCTTTCCTGCAGAAAGCGCGGAGACTGCATTACGCATATCGCTATTCGATGATGAGGTGGAAAGCATGACACTGTTTGATCCTCTCACCGGACGGACATTAAAAAAAGTGTCGCGTTATACGGTTTATCCATCCAGCCACTATGTAACTCCCAGAAGTACTACATTGCGCGCGATCGATACCATCAAGGCTGAACTAAGCGAGCGCATCGGGTTTTTTCAGCAGAGCCACAAACTGGTAGAGCTGCAGCGCATCGAACAGCGCACACGCTTTGATCTGGAAATGCTCAATGAGCTCGGTTTCTGCAAAGGCATCGAGAATTATTCGCGGCACCTGTCCGGAAAACTGCCGGGGCAACCGCCCCCGACCTTGATTGATTATCTACGCCCAAATTCTCTGATGGTGATCGACGAAAGCCACGTTACCATCCCGCAGGTGGGGGGCATGTACAAGGGGGACCGTTCCCGCAAGGAAAATCTGGTGGATTTCGGTTTTCGCCTGCCTTCAGCGCTGGATAATCGCCCGTTGAGGTTTGACGAATTTAGAAAAATGATGCCGCAAACGGTATTTGTTTCTGCAACTCCTGCAGAGTTCGAACGTGTTCATAGCGGCCAGGTGGTTGAGCAGGTGGTGCGTCCAACCGGTCTGGTGGATCCACAGATCGAGGTTCGTCCTGCAACTACCCAAGTCGACAATTTGATGTCGGAAGTCAGCTTACGCACGGCCAAGGGCGAACGGGTGCTGGTGACGACGCTGACCAAGCGCATGGCCGAAGATCTGACGGACTATTTTTCCGATCATGGTATCAAGGTACGCTATCTCCATTCCGACATCGATACGGTAGAGCGGGTAGAAATTATTCGCGACTTGCGGCTAGGCAAATTTGACGTGCTGGTGGGAATCAACCTGTTGCGCGAGGGCCTGGATATACCCGAAGTGTCGCTGGTAGCGATACTGGATGCCGATAAGGAAGGCTTTCTGCGCTCGGAACGTTCGTTGATACAGACGATAGGGCGGGCAGCACGCCATATAAATGGTACCGCGATTTTGTACGCCGACAGGATTACGAATTCCATGCGACGCGCCATGGACGAAACGGAGCGACGTCGTGGTAAACAGGTAGTATTTAATCAAAAGCATGGCATCATTCCGCGCAGCGTGCACAAGCGCGTGAAAGACCTGATTGACGGCGTTTACAACATTGAAACCGCGCATCAACATCTGAAGGCAGCGCAGGTGCAGGCTCGTTATGATTCCATGAGCGAAACGCAACTGGCAAAGGAAATCAAGCTTACCGAGAAGCAAATGCTGGACGCCGCAAAAAACTTGGAATTTGAGCAGGCAGCACGATATCGGGATGAATTAAAAAGACTTAAAAACAAATTGTTCATAGGTTTTATTGAACCTGATTCTGAAATAACCGAAAAAGATGAGCCGCGTCCCCGAAAAAAAGAGAACACGGGTAAATGATTTTTAAATCAGCTATATGCAGTTTAATACTGAAGTTGATTCGCATTCCCGGGCGTATGGTGTAACTGGGCTCGTAAGCCAGGTCGCCGCGGCTGAGTGCGGTATGAGGGCAAAGAGGGGCAGGGTGGGGGAGGGAAACGCTCGGAGACCAAGCGCCTTCCGGCATGCTCCGTTGGGCCACATGCCGACTTTCTACGCGACAACTCCCGCTGAGAATTTGGAGATTTCTTAGTTAGTTCTCATCCGGAAACGCAACTCGTTGTTACGGAAAGAATAAAGTTGGATAAAGAGGGTGAGGATCCCGAAAAAATGGAGTATAGTTTGATTCAAGCCATTGAAAACAAACGCAACTCAAATTCTCCGGGAGTAAAAAATGCGCGTCAAAAGCGTCATGCAAGCGAGTATATACGAGATTTTTGCGGCGCA
>JACCWK010000073.1 GCA_013697655.1 Nitrosospira sp. | reverse complement strand
GAGGTCGAAAACAGGGTTCCTGAACAAAACAAGTCAGGAAATTTAACAAAACTACTCTTCAGGTCATCTTGATCAGTAAATAACAATGCCTACTCTCAGATCACCCGGGAGTTTTGCAAGAAGCTCCAATGCTAGGTATAAGCAACCATTGTGTTGCATATTAAAGGGGATTTCCATAGACATGCAACGTTTTTTGGTGCGCTTGGGAATTATCGTGAGCTCAACTTATCAGGCAATCATCCTTATGAATGCGCGATTCGTGCCTTTAGCCGGCCTCGCAGCGCGAGGGCATTAATTAAGAGGTGGTGTCTGGACGAATTATGGAGATTGGGTCCGCGATTACTGGCGGTAGCAGAGTTAAAAATAGTTTTGTTTGGGCGCTCCCAGCTGGAGCATGCAGGAGATAATTGCACTTTTAAGAAATGTGAAGAATATGTTTTTTAAATGTGAACTTATTGTGAACTATTCAGTCTGATCCATTGAAGTACGTTATAAATAACGTATTCATTGCATAAACCTCTTGTTAGGAGCTCTATCATGAAAACCCTTCCTCTTGCCTATGGTTTCATTCCAGTAATTCTTGCCGTCCTGTGGGCCGTTCCCGCCGTTATATTGAATGAATTCAATTTGGCTTGGGCCACTGTGGAGTTATGCGTCTTGGTTGGCACTTATATAGCGTACGCCCACCCCGGTCTGTTCAGTTTCCTGCCTCGCCGCGACAGAGAAATTACTTCCAGGGCCATGGCGTAGAGCTTAGTTTTGTATAGCCCTCGCAAGGGTCAATCTTTTTCGCATGCAGCTTGCGCGTATCACGACCACTGGTACGCGCAACCTTCAAACCGATGTCAGGATAGGCATCCTACGAGGGCAATTTTTTTTGCCATCCACACGAAACCTCAAACGACATAATTTGCTGCCAGAGGGGTTATGTAGAGAAACATTCCCTTTTCGTCGCTCATCTTATACGCTTTGCGATGAGGCTGGGCAGTTCGCATAATGGCGTCGGTAAGCGACATCCATCTATTTTCTATAAACAATACCCCACCCATATCCCCATACTTTTCATGTCGATAGTAAATCGACATCAGCATATTTGGCCGTGAGAAAGACTGATTATTATGTTTAATAGGCTTCTTTGGATTGCTTTGGACTGTTTTTTGGTGGGCGGTACTGGGATCGAACCAGTGGCTTCCACCGTGTGAAGGTGGCACTCTACCGCTGAGTTAACCGCCCGCTGAGCCAATGCTATGGGTAGTGCTCGCGGAGCTGCAATTAGAGCATGAATCCGCGCTTTCGGTCAACGCGCGCCGCTATCCTGACATGGCAAATTCGCGGAATTACTTTAGGTCACGATGACTCAGCATTATCTGGCTAGGTCGCGTAAAATAGAGTGCTTTCGCATCGCCAACCAATCGGCATTTTCATGATCCGCACCCGTTTCGCTCCCAGTCCCACTGGTTATCTCCACATCGGCGGCGCGCGCACCGCTCTGTTTTCATGGGCTTATGCGCGCAGGCATGGCGGCAAATTCATTCTGCGGATCGAGGATACCGATCTTGAACGGTCTACAGCGAAATCCACTCAGGCGATACTCGATGGAATGGCGTGGCTGGGGCTGGATTACGACGAAGGTCCGTTTTACCAGATGGAGCGGTTAGGGCGTTATCACGAAGTGGTGGAACAGATGTTGCGCGCGGGCAACGCTTACTACTGCTATGCCAGCAGGGAAGAATTGGATACGATGCGCGAACAGCAGCGTGCGGCCGGCCTTAAGCCCCGATACGATGGGCGCTGGAGGGACTCGAAGCAAACGCCGCCCGCAGGCGTGAAGCCGGTGGTACGCCTGAAAAACCCACTGGCTGGCGTGGTGACGTTCAATGATCTGGTCAAGGGTGAAATTACCGTGGCCAACAGCGAACTTGATGACTTGGTGCTGTTGCGTGCGGATGGTGTGCCGACCTACAACTTCGGCGTGGTTATTGATGATCTGGACATGAATATCACTCACGTGATTCGCGGCGACGATCATGTCAACAACACGCCGCGCCAAGTCAATATTCTCGCGGCATTGGGTGCACCGTTGCCGCAATATGCGCATGTACCGATGATATTGGGATCTGACGGCGAGCGGCTTTCCAAGCGTCATGGCGCGGTTTCTGTCATGCAGTATAGAGACGATGGCTATCTGCCCGAGGCGCTAGTGAATTACCTGGCGCGGCTTGGCTGGTCCCATGGAGACGAAGAGATATTCAGTAGCGAACAGCTCGTCGAGTGGTTCGACCTGAGATCCATCAATTGTTCGCCCGCGAAATTCAACCCGGAAAAACTGCAATGGGTCAATCAACAGTATCTCAAGACTGCTGACGACGCGCGCGTTGCAAAGCTGGCGACGCCTTTTCTTGAGGCGGATGGCTGCAATGTCTCCGTTGGCCCCGAGTTGTCAAGAGTCGCGAATCTTCTAAAAGAACGTGTTAACACGGTTGCGGAGCTGGCTGATGCAGCTGTGTATTTTTACCGTTTTCTGGAACCTGCCGGGGAACTTAGAGCTCAGCATTTTACCACTGAAGTAAAACCTGCACTGGTTGACCTGATGGAAAGGCTGGGCGGTATCGAATGGGATAGCCATGCAATTCAGGACGCAATCAAGGCTGCGGCAACGGCGAATGGACTGAAGATGCCTAAAGTGGCCATGCCATTGCGGGTGATGGTGACGGGAGAGGCACAGACGCCATCGATAAACGAAGTGCTGGAATTACTTGGAAGAGAAGAAACGCTCAAGCGCATGAATGACCGCCTTAAAGACTTTCCTGCCTCAGGCAGTCATTATTGAGAGATTTTTACCTGCTCGTGCTTTACATTGACTGGGGCAGGGCGGCTCAGTATAATTCGCCTTCCTTTTGCCGGGTATAGGAAGGGGGTATAGCTCAGCTGGGAGAGCGCTTGCATGGCATGCAAGAGGTCAGCGGTTCGATCCCGCTTACCTCCACCAGATTCCGGCAATCGTGGCACGTCGGCTACAATTCAGTTTCAAAAAGTCCTTTAGTCCCCATCGTCTAGAGGCCTAGGACATCACCCTTTCACGGTGAGTACGGGGGTTCGAATCCCCCTGGGGACGCCATCTTAGCTTCAACTGCTTGATAAGAAATTATATTCAAGCAAATCAATAGGTTCAACTTACAAGTGTATCGCTTAACTGTTACACTTGGAGTATGGACGTGCCTTCACAAATCCACATATTTAATCGCAAGGGAACCTACTATTTCCGTAGGCGCATCCCTAAAGACCTCCTGAGTCTTTACCCTTCACAACAAGTTATCTTTAGTCTTAAGACGAAAGACCGCCGAGAAGCGGATAGGCTTGCCCGAATTGAGTCCGTTAAGCTGGACCACGAGTTTGAGCGGCAGAGGAGCACCTTGTCCGCTCCATCGGGTGAAGATATCTCAGATGAAGATATTAAACGCATCTGTGAGCTGTGGGTAGCCTACGTCCTGGAGGAGGATGAGGAAGTCCGTACTGAAGGCTTGTCCGACAGAGATTACCGAAAGTGGACTGAGACGTTAGCTATTGCTGAGGACGGCGAACGGCATGCCTTTGCTAGGGGAAATACAGAACTTATCGAGTTTGAGATGGAGGATTTCTTTAAGTCACATGGCTTTATAATGCAAGTGGTGCGATACCCACGCAAGGTCCCCTTCTGCTGGTCCAGAGCACCGTGGACTCTGGGAACCCTACAAGTGACTGTTCATACACGTAGGGAGCTAAGGAACCATAGGAAAGTTGCGGGGTATGGGGAAAGCCAGAAATAACATTTTTCATGCGATGAATATGGCCGTCTTTTGTCCGTGCATACCCAGCATATTGCGACATATTGCCTCCTTTCGTAATAAGGGACCAAATTTATATTTAAGGTAATTAGCTTATTAACTTTCTTCCTAACTACGAAACCCGCCATTGAGCGGTTTTTATGGATGAAACATGGGAATTTCACCAACTATTGCCACGATAGCCATTGCGGTCCTCGTGGCGCTTTCCTTGTGGTGGCCTTGCCATCAACGAGTGGCGCAACAGCGGCAAGACAGGGCGACTGTGGGGTCAGTTAACTAGGTTCTCATTGCCGCTAATGACGGGTGCGCCGCTGAGATTACCATGTTCAAAAGGCGGTCGGAGTTATCGCCAAGGATGTCGAAGAGCGGGAGATAGCCGCATCGAAAGCGATGAAGAGCGCGCAACTGATAGCGGTCAACCCGCTCTCAATCGCGCTTTCCGCCAAGAGATTGAGGAACGCTGTGCGTGCCAGATCAAGTTACTGGCGGCGGTAGAAAGGTTGTAATAAGCAAACTTGATAACTCCGGCGTAATGGCCCGGCAAAAGAAGGACGTTGACTGGGTAAAGCTGCAAGGCTGATTATTGAGCCAACATCAAATCGGTGCGCGTGCTGCAAGAGGAATAGCCGTATTTTCTAGGGCGCGAATCGGACAGGGAGTCAAGGAACATTTGTGCAGCTAGGCTTTTCCCGGATTATGGTTAATGCTGCCAAAAGCTGTTTCGAGTTTGGCCTCAATAATAATGTCCTCCATTACCGGATCCTGTGCTCCGCCGCGTGCCCGATGCTCGGAATACCATTGGTGGATGAGATTAGAGACATTATGTTCATCTTCGTCCCGGAATTCCGAAATATCCATTCCACTTGCGCCACAAATATCCTCAATAAGAGACCAGTCATATCCAATATTGCCATCCATGGAAGAATCCCGCTTCAGTTGAAGCTCTAAGAAACCGAGGTCAGGAATAGTAATTTTGGCTCTGTTGCAAAAAATAAGAAGCGTGGTGCACTATGATGTTTTTCAGGGCGAGTCATCAATGTCAGATTTCAAATGGCGTCATTTCCGTGGAGAGACAATTCTGTAGAGCATGCAAAACCGGGGG
>JACCWK010000072.1 GCA_013697655.1 Nitrosospira sp. | reverse complement strand
CGAAGTTGGGATGGGGTAGAATTCGACATGGGTAGATTCCGTTTGTGTTTTACAAGTTACCGTCTCGACAACTGCAATTATATCAAACACTTAAGATATAATCTACCCTTTTTATGCAAAATTCGGGATAGAGGAAGTGATAGTGGTCAGAAACGAGGAGTATTTCTCAGGCTTTATGGAAGGGGATGCGGGTTGGTAGTGTCTACAAGCATTATCTTAACAAGTTGGTCAGCCATCGCGGCAGGTACTCAAAGAACACTTTGAAGAGTTCGGTTTCCGGAAAATGGTTTATTCTTTTTTAGTTAAAAGCAATTAATCGTGCGTAGCGCAAGTATGTATCCCTGTATTGTTCCTCTCCAGAATTTTACTGCGGCGGAGGGGCCGCGAGACGGTTGTTACCATTCATGGGTGAGCCATTTGTGAATTGACCATATACCGGAACACGATGCCCTTTTGCATACATGCACTGTATATAGCCTATGTCGTAACGCTGCTGGCTAATATACCCTGAAGCTCTCGCGGTATTGGTTCCAGCCAGCCCGCCAGCCAGCAGACCGATCTACAGCGGCATTTGCCGCCCCCGCCGGTTACCGAAACCTGATTCGGCGTCGCACCCCCGACTTGCTCATAGGCGAATTGCCTACAGGTGTAATCATCGTACCGGAACTGATCGAAACTTCTACTAGAGCCCGGTAGCGCCATCATGCTGGGGCCAGTTGGCATGCTCGTGCACGCAGCCAGCGGGATTAGCATCGCTAGAGCGGATAATTTGGATGTTCCTAACATGATGCATCTCGATTATTGGGGCGATGGCTGGGGCGCCACTTGCATCCAGCCATCGGGGCAATTTTTTACGTAGGGATAATAACCTTCCGGGTTGCGGCAATAATGCCAATAATTAGCCGCTGCACGAGCCTGCTGGGGAACCTGAGCAACTTCCTGCTGCTGAATATAAACTGGGGGTGCCGCGGGCACCGCCGCGACCGGATAGCCGTAATTGGGTGCATACCCATAACCCGGGGCATACCCGTAAGCGGCTGGATAATATAGCGCCCGGTTGCCGTAATAGCCCAACCCGTAACCTCCTATTGCTTCCAACCCTAACCCCAATCCTAACCCCAATCCCAACCCCAATCCCAACCTATAACCGCCGTAGTAATGATGGTGGCCCCCTCCATGATGATGGCCATGGTAACCCCCGCCGTGATGACCACCATGATGGCCTCCACCTCCTCCATGATGGCCCCCACGCGCCCATGCTGGGGTGGTAGGAATCGATGCGAGCAAGAGAACGGCAATGCACATTAATTTAACCTTTTTCATCTAAGTCTCCATTCCGCAGTCGCGGTTATACGAAGTTCACCTCGATTGCCAGCTCTATCTTAATTTGTACAAAGAGTTAGTTCAGTCAAAAATTATTCTGCAACCATGCTTGATATAACGCGTCAATGACAGATTGGTTGTCGTACAGTTACAAATTCCGATAATAATTTTTGTGGCTTAACCCTTGCCATTAGGTCCATTAATTTTAAGGCTTTCGGGTTTCTATAAAGTCCTAAAAAATAGTACAGGTTGAATTAAAATAGGCTATAACTCGATTAGAATTAATGGCTCGATTAGCACATGTGGAACTGCTAAGTTGTAAAAGGACTTACTTCATTTGCATTGTTAATATGGGGGTTTCTCGTCTATTTCCAGACAGTTAATGACCTGTTCCAGCATCTCCACTACCGATGATGTACCTAAGTCCAATGGTCATTGCTATTGAGGTCTGTAAAATTGAATCGAAAAAGATTAACGTATGAATTCCGTTTGCCGGCATACGCGATAATCGCTAATAAATAACTTGCCAAACGAATACCGAATAATTGTAGAAACAGAGTTGATGGCTCAAGATCGGTTTGGTTAGTTTGGCGGGCATATGAGATATGGGCGCAGAGTAGGAAGTACTTTTTAGAAGGAGAATTTAGATGACAAACGAATCCATTAACCCTTGGAAGCTCGTAACGATTGGAATATTGTTAGTGGGAGCAACCGCTGCCGCCACCATGCTCGTTATAGGACGAGACTCCAAAACCGAGTTGCCTGAATCTCAAGCGGTGCAAGAGACCAAAGCCCTCAGTGAAACAAAAGTCTCTGGAAGAGAAGAGAAGACTGTGCCGACGGAGAGGCACAGAACGGATAGCACCCCTCATTCTGCCAGAAATACTTCGGCCTCGCAGCCAGCGAACCGTCCTTCACAGTCGATCATGGAAGCCTGTAATAGGTATGCCAGCGAGGAGGTAAACAGCAAGACTGAAGAGGTGCTCACGGGCGCTGTACTGGGTGCCGCTATAGGCGCAGCGGTAGGTGCCGCGGGTGGGGCCATTGCGGGTGGAGGTAGCGGCGCCGGAAAAGGAGCTGCCATCGGCGGCGTAACTGGCGCGGCCGGGGGAACGCTTTATGGACTTAATGAAAGCAAATCTCACGATGCGCAGTATCAGGCCGCTTATTCCTCTTGCATGCGTTCAAAGGGTTTCTAATTGTAATGATCCCTGAAGCTTTCAGATTCATAATCGGAGGATGCAGCGCGAGGCTGGTAAGAAGTATTGCCATTCTAGGGATTTATCCACGGGATCGAACTGTTCCAAGCCGTACTGGTACGGCTACAGTCGATGGGTGCAGATGGACTTCTTTGTTATTGTCACTCCATGATCGCGGGTAATTGAGCGGCTAGCACATTCTTTTCCTTTGTCGCCGTACCAAGCAGCGCGTAACCAACCAGATTGCCTTCCGTATTTCGAAACAATGCCTTGACGCCGCCTTCGTTTTCTTCAACTTGCCATTCGCCTTGTGTCTCGGCGTCGGGCGGTGATACTACGGTTGGGCAGGCAGGAGTTTTAACTAGGACAGGCATGGCAGGGTACCGTACGGATGTCGGGGTGTGGGCAAGGGTTGCCGCAAGGCCCCGCGCGGCGTGCATGATCGGCATAACGAATGGCAGCACTCTTCCCTCCACCTCCGCGCAATCGCCCAGGGCATAGATATCCGCGTACCGGGTTTGTAGCGAGCGGCTTACCGCGATTCCGCGATTCACTGTAATGCCGGCTGCGTCAGCCAAGGCAGTGCGCGGTCGCAACCCAATGGCGGAGAGCAGGACATCCGTTTGTATGATTTCTCCACTGGCAAGAGTCAAGCGCAAGCTTTCGTGAATTCGCTCCACGCTCTGGGTTACCGCGCCCAGGTGGAATGTCACACCGATAGCTTCCAACCTACGTTGCAGGTAGGCTCCGCCGGAGGGAGGGAGAAGCCGCCCAAGAGGCTGCGCGCTGATATCGATGACACGTACCCGATACCCCGCTACAGCGAGATCGTTGGCGAATTCGCAGCCGATCAGTCCGGCACCGAGAATGACGACGTCCTTCTTCCCTTTCAGCACAGTGCACAGTTGATGGTAATCGTCCAAATCGTTCACTGACAGAATCGCATCCGCCCCATCGCCCTCAAGCGGCAGACGGATTGGATCAGCGCCCAGCGCCAGAATGAGCTGGCTATAGAAAAGTTTTTCCCCACCGTGCAAGGTCACGTTCTTATTGATTGGTTCAATTTCCGTTACCCGGCTATGCGCGCGGATCGTCATCTTCAATTGCTCGGCCATTTTCTCCGCGTTGGCGTTCAGTATGGATATAGGCGTCTTGCCTGTTGCCAACGCATTCGACAGCATAGGTTTTGAATAAAAGCCACCGTGATCCGCAGAAATGATCTGTATGGGTGTTTCTGGGTCCAGCTTGCGGAATTCCCGGGCTACGGTATACCCTGCCAAGCCGCTGCCGACGATCACGACCGACTCCCGACTCGTGCTCAAGCCTTCACCATCCCGAAAATGAATGTGCAGTGTTGCGGGTTGTCGGCAGTTTTGGCATAGAAGAGATTACGCATATCGTGTTGCAATTCGATCATTTACGGTTCCTCGTAGATTATCGGATGATAAATTATTTAGGCTGATTTTGATGTGCTCAAGACGGAGCTTCTTGCAAAACTCCCGGGTGATCTGAGAGTAGGCATTGTTATTTACTGATCAAGATGACCTGAAGAGTAGTTTTGTTAAATTTCCTGACTTGTTTTGTTCAGGAACCCTGTTTTCGACCTC
>JACCWK010000071.1 GCA_013697655.1 Nitrosospira sp. | reverse complement strand
GATTCCCGCTCTTCTGGCGTCAAATCGATTTCGGATGCAACTCGCATTTCTCACTCCAGGAATGTCGTCCTTTCATTAGAGTGCAATCTACAATATAGATTCCCTCAAGAATGACTCACTACACTAGGAAGCCCGGAATAAGTCCGGGTTGCGGGCACGACGGCGGCTTTGCAAATAGAAGGCGCCGTGGGCCAGTGAGGGAAAGCGGCGAATGGCCGATTCCCCTCGCTAGGAGACTGACAAAGCAGACCGTCCGCAACGCCCTGCCCATGCGGGTCGTAGTAAAAACTTAGAGATCACGTATTGCACTCCTTGGCATCGTGGGTCAAGCCAAGAGCTGTCGTGCGCCCGGTAATAATGCCAATTTTGCCGGCAACCGCTTTACGCAGGACTTATTCAGAGACTCCTTAGTAAGCTAATCCAGAGCATGTCGGTATAATGTGTGTGATGAAAATTCAGGATTTCGATTTCGATCTTCCGACCGAGCTCATCGCGCAGTTTCCAGTCGAGCAGCGTGCTAGCAGTCGCATGCTGCATATGGAGGGTTCGAGCGGTGCACTACAGGACGCGATGTTTGCCGATTTACCCCGATATTTGAGAAGTGGCGACGTAGTTGTATTCAACGACACTCGCGTCATTAAAGCACGCTTATTCGGTGTTAAGGGAAGCGGTGGCAAGGTGGAGGTAATGGTGGAGCGCGTGTTGGACGCACATCGCGTGCTGGCGGTTGTGCGCGCCAGTCACGCGCCGAAACCCGGCTCGAAGCTTTTTCTCGCTGATGCGATCCGGGTAACGGTAATGACGCGCGAGCAGGATGTCTATACTTTGCGTTTCGACCACGAATGTACGGTGATCGAGTTACTGGAGCGCTATGGTAACCTTCCGCTGCCGCCTTACATTTCGCGGCCAGCGACAGAAACGGACGAAGCGCGCTACCAGACAGTTTATGCAAGACAGCCGGGGGCTGTCGCTGCGCCCACTGCGGGTCTGCACTTCGATGAAAGCATGCTGCGGACACTAAACGAAATGGGCGTGGCGATTGCGCATGTAACACTGCATGTCGGCATGGGTACGTTTCAGCCAGTCAGGGTAGAAAATATCGCCCACCATAATATGCATAGGGAAATTTTTCATGTGCCGCCCGAAACAGTGGAATCAATCCGGCGCGCGAAAGCGGGCGGTGGGCGAATACTGGCAGTTGGAACGACGTCGCTGCGAGCGCTGGAAGCGGCTGCGGCCGATGATGGAGAATTGAAAGCCAGCCATGGCGATACTGATATTTTTATTACTCCGGGCTATCGCTTCCGCGTGGTAGAGCGCTTGCTGACCAATTTTCATTTACCTCGCTCCACTTTGCTGATGCTTGCGTCTGCGTTTGGTGGGATGGAAAATATCCGCCGCGCTTATCAACACGCGATAAACGAGCGCTATCGCTTTTTTAGCTACGGCGACGCCATGCTGATCGAAAGGCAGTCATAACCGAATCCTTTGGATTAACCACCAGCCACTGTTTTATAATTGAGTGTTTTGATAAAAAAATACGCGCCTTCCAAATACGTTGAAGTTTATCTCTAGGGAATAGAAACTATTGCGCGACACATGTAGCGTTGCGACTGTTTGGTCTAATATGAAATTTCAGGTGCATCGTAGTACCGGCTTTGCCCGGCGCGCCACGTTAACGTTGACGCATGGCACTGTAGAAACACCCGCTTTCATGCCGGTAGGCACTTATGGTGCGGTAAAAACCATGTCGCCTGCGGAGCTGCGGGAAGTTAATGCACATATCGTGCTTGGCAATACTTTTCACTTGTGGCTGCGTCCCGGCCTTGAGGTGATTGAGGCGCACGGCGGTTTGCACCGGTTTATGGGCTGGGATGGGCCCCTACTGACCGATTCCGGCGGTTTCCAGGTCTTCAGCCTCGGGATTCTTAGCAAGATTGCCGAGCAAGGAGTTAAATTCCGCTCACCGGTGAATGGTGACGCGTGTTTTCTTACGCCGGAGGAATCGATGCGCATTCAGCGCATACTCAATTCCGACATCGCGATGATATTTGACGAATGCACGCCTTACCCCGCAGATGAGGAAAGAACATGCGAGTCCATGGAATTGAGCATGCGCTGGGCGGAACGCTCAAAACGGGCGCATGATGGGGGCGGCAATCCTAATGCATTGTTTGGTATTGTCCAAGGCGGTATGTATGAAAGTCTTCGGGACCAATCTCTTTCAGGATTACGGGAGATCGGTTTTGACGGTTATGCCATCGGTGGGCTGTCAGTAGGCGAGCCCAAGGATGACATGCAACGCATTCTCAAACATATTACGCCTCAGTTACCCCCCGACAGGCCACGTTACCTTATGGGCGTTGGAACGCCGGCGGATATCGTCAATGCCGTGGCGCAGGGAGTGGACATGTTTGACTGCGTGCTGCCAACACGCAATGCGCGCAATGGCTGGCTGTTTACCCGAAAAGGGGTGATCAAGCTGCGCAATAGCCGATACCGCCTGGATACCGCACCTCCGGATGAGCAATGCGGCTGTTATACTTGCCGTCACTTCACCCTTGCCTATCTGCACCATTTGCAGCGCATCAATGAAATCCTCGGCGCACGGCTCAACACGCTCCACAACCTGTACTACTACCAGCAATTGATGAGCGAAATTCGTGGCGCTATCGAGACGGATATGTTCGACGAATATGCGCAAGAATTTCAAGCCCGCGCCGCATCATGCTAAAATACACCCCTTTTGAAATTGTCATCGGAGAAATGCCATGTTGATTAGTGAAGCCTTTGCCCAGGCCGCCGCTCCTGCCCCAGCGGGTATGGATTTTTTGAGCCTGCTGCCGCTGATCGGTATATTCGCCGTGTTTTACCTGCTCTTGATTCGTCCCCAGGCAAAGAAGGCCAAAGAACAGAAACTGATGATAGAAGCACTGCAAAAGGGTGATGAAGTTGCCACCACAGGCGGCGGGCTAGGACGCGTGATCAAAGTTAGCGGAAATTACGTAACGCTGCAAATTGCCGAGAATGTGCAGGTCATTATGCAAAAAACAGCTATTCAGACCCTACTGCCAAAAGGAACCTTGAATAGTATCGAGAAGGAATAATCGTACCCCAGCAAGTTAAGAATATATGGAGGGCGCCGGCGTAGTCCTGCCTCCTCTTCTCCTTCGTATCCATTCCCAAAACCATGAACCGCTATCCTTCCTGGAAATACCTGATTATCGCGGTTTCGATACTGCTCGGACTGCTTTACACTCTGCCAAATTTCTATGGTGAATCTCCCGCTGTTCAGGTTTCGCCGTTACGCGCCGCTGCCAAGGCTGATACCGCCCTGCTGCAACGAGTTGAAGAAGCCTTAAAGAAAGCCAACCTTCCCACAACCGGAATGCTGCTTGAGACTGGCGGTGTCAAAGTGCGCTTCGCCGATACTGATACGCAAATCAAGGCCAAGGATATGCTTCAGTCGGCGCTCGGTAAAGGTTATATGGTAGCGCTGAACCTTCTTCCCAATTCTCCTCAATGGTTGGCCAGCATCGGCGCATTGCCCATGTATCTGGGACTCGATCTACGCGGGGGAGTACATTTCATGTTGCAGGTGGACATGCACGGTGCACTCTCCAAAGCGCTTGACCGCTATGGCGCCGATATACGCGGCAGCTTGCGCGAACAAAAAATTCAATACATTGGACTCGATAAGGACAGCTCAAAGATCACCATCAAATTTCGTGACCCGGAATCGCGCGCCAAAGCCGAAGCCGAATTGAAAAAGACTTATCCTGATTTAAGCTTGCGCGAACAGAATGTGAGGGACGAATTCCATGTCACCGCCTCTCTCAAGGCAGAAGCACAAAAACTTATTCAGGATTCGGCAGTACAGCAGAACATTACCACGCTGCGCAATCGTGTGAACGAACTCGGCGTGGCCGAACCCATCATTCAACAGGCCGGTGCCGACCGTGTAGTGGTGCAGTTGCCCGGCGTGCAGGATACCGCCAAGGCCAAGGATATTCTGGGGCGTACCGCCACACTGGAAGTTCGCATGGTGGATGAGGACCGTGATGTCGCTGCGGCATTGCGCGGACAGGTTCCATTCGGCTCCGAGCTTTATAACGAGCGCGGCGGTGGTCCCTTACTGGTAAAAAAACAGGTAGTACTAACAGGTGATCGAATTAATGACGCGCAGGCTGGTTTCGATAACAACAATCAACCAGCCGTCCACCTTAATCTCGATAATAACGGCGCGCGAATTTTCCGGCAGCTGACACATGATAATGTGGGCAAGCGCATGGCCATTCTGTTGATCGAGAAGAATCAGGCAGAAGTCATCACAGCGCCAGTAATCCGGGAGGAAATCGGTGGAGGGCGGGTGCAGATTAGTGGCCGCATGACCACCGAGGAAGCCAGAGATGTGGCGCTTTTATTACGTGCGGGCGCATTGGCCGCTCCGATGGATATCATAGAAGAGCGCACGGTAGGTCCTAGCCTCGGTGCCGACAATATTGCACGTGGATTTAATTCAACCCTCTACGGTTTCGCCGCCATTGCCGTTTTCATGACCCTTTACTATGTAGCGTTTGGATTCATTTCGGTGATAGCGTTAGGCGTAAACCTGCTATTGCTGATAGGTCTCCTTTCGATTTTACAGGCCACACTGACGCTTCCGGGTATGGCTGCGATCGCGCTCACGATCGGAATGGCAATCGATGCGAATGTATTAATCAATGAACGCGTCCGCGATGAACTGCGCAATGGCATGCCACCGCAAGCCGCGATTAATGCAGGATACGAACGTGCCTTTGGCACCATTCTTGATTCCAACATTACCACGTTGATCGCCGGTATCGCATTATTTGCGTTTGGTTCCGGTCCAGTAAAGGGATTTGCCGTAGTGCTATGTCTGGGTATTTTAACTTCAATGTTCAGTGCGTTAATGGTTTCGCGCGGCATGGTTAATCTTGTATATGGCAATCGTCGAAAACTGGAACGAGTCTCAATTGGTCAGATATGGAAGCCGGTAAGTGACAAGAGCTAAGGCCAACAAACTGGCTCAGATCGGTCTGTGCTACCAGACAATAAGCATTAGATAAGGGTCAGGATGGAATTTTTCAGAATCAAGCGCGACATTCCCTTCATGAGTTGGGGGAAGTACACCACTGCCATTTCACTGCTGACTTTTATTGTCGCGGTATTTTTTCTCTTCACCAAGGGACTGAACCTGGGCGTCGATTTTACCGGCGGCACGGTGATGGAAGTTGGATATACTCAACCTGCGGACATCAACAGGATACGGGATACACTGGTTAAACTCGACATGTCCGAAGTCAGCGTGCAGAATTTCGGAACATCCAGAGAAGTAATGATACGTCTCCCTACCCGGCCGGACATATCCAGCGCCCATTTGTCCGAAACGGTGATAACAGCTTTACGTCAGGATGACAAAACAGCGGAAATACGTCGCGTAGAGTTTGTCGGCCCTCAGGTGGGCAAAGAACTGGTTGAAAGTGGAGCCCTGGCTTTATTGGTAGTCTCGCTTGGCATTGTTGCATATCTGGCGGTACGCTTCGAGTGGAAATTCGGCGTTGCCGGTATCATTGCCAATTTGCATGATGTAGTGATCATTCTCGGTTTCTTTGCGTTTTTTCAGTGGGAATTTTCGCTTACCGTATTGGCCGCTATATTGGCGATTCTGGGCTATTCGGTAAATGAATCGGTGGTCGTTTTCGACCGGATACGAGAAAATTTCCGAAAAATGCGCAAGGCCTCAGTTCAGCAAGTCATAGACAACGCGATTACCCGTACTATGTCGCGCACCATCATCACACACGGCAGCACCCAGATGGTCGTGGTCTCCATGCTGTTTTTCGGTGGAGAAGCGCTGCATTACTTTGCGCTGGCGCTTACTATCGGCATCCTGTTCGGCATTTATTCCTCCGTGCTGGTGGCAAGCCCCCTTCTCATGTTGCTAGGCGTCTCGCGTCAGGACATTGTCAAACCTGAAAAGAAGGAAGAAGCGGAAGCGCTACCTTGATTTAGCTTTGAATTTCTCCTGTCTCTTCGCAGTCTCACCTAAGGCCCGCTTTGGAACTTCTTGCCACTTTCATCGACATCATCCTGCACCTGGATAAGCATCTCATCTGGCTTGTCCAGAATTACGGCAACTGGATTTATCTCATTCTGTTCCTGATTATTTTCTGTGAAACCGGCTTGGTGGTGACACCGTTCCTGCCCGGCGATTCTCTGCTGTTCGTCGCGGGTGCGATTGCCGCCAGCGGTGCAATGGACGTTCAATGGCTGGCGGCGCTGCTTATGCTTGCCGCATTTACCGGAGACAACACCAATTACTGGATTGGACGCTATTTTGGTCCCAGAATATTCAGCCGAGCGGACTCGCGCTTATTGAATCGCGCTCATCTGGAAAAAACTCATAGATTCTATGAAAAGCATGGCGGCAAAACCATTATCTTCGCGCGGTTCCTGCCAATCGTGCGTACCTTTGCACCTTTCGTTGCCGGCGTTGGACGTATGGTCTACCCTCATTTCGTGGCGTTCAGCGCATTCGGCAGCGTTTTCTGGATCAGCTTCTTTGTTTTTGGCGGATTTTACTTTGGCAATGTGCCGATAGTGAAAAACAATCTGACTTTTTTCATTCTTGGCATCGTCATCCTTTCCATCCTCCCGGGCATTATTCAATTTATACGGAGCCGGTTTGGGAATCGAGCAAATCCTGAACGCCAGGACATAGTGTAGAGTTGACGCTTTACGCCAGGTGTAGGAGCAAGCGGGATAAAGTGGAGTTCCCGTATACTTTATTTGACAGCGCCCATCTGCAGCGCCCGTCGTCTTGACTGGGCAGTTAACTCTTCTGGCTGTTCCAAACCCAGCCATCCTTGCAAGTTGGTCAGAGCGATATCAGCCAGCGCTTTTATCCAGTCGTCGCGTTCATTGAGGCAAGGAATATAATGAAACTCGTGACCCCCAGCCTGAATAAAAATGGCCTTGCCTTCCATGGCAATTTCTTCAAGGGTCTCGAGGCAATCGGAAACGAAACCGGGACAGACCACGTCAATGCGCCGGGTGTTTTGTTTACCTAATTCCTCCAAGGTAACCGATGTGTAAGGAGTTAACCATTCCGCCCGGCCAAATCTTGACTGGAAACAGATTTGGTACTCACCGTCATGCAGTTCGAGCATCTCGGCCAGAAGCCGCCCGGTTTTCTGGCATTCACAGTGATAGGGATCGCCTTTCTCCAAGGTGAAACGGGGTACACCATGAAAGCTCATTACCAGCTTGTCGGGTTTACCGTTTCTCATCCAGTAATCGCGCACGTTTTGCGCCAGCGCGGCGATGTAGCCTGGATGATCGTGGTAATGCTTTACGGTTCGTATGGCGGGCGTGTTACGCATCTTTTTCAATTGCGCGAATACTTCATCAAACGCCGAGGCGGTACTGCTGGCAGCATATTGTGGGTAGAGCGGCAATAGCAAAATACGTTCGCAGCCATGCTGCCTCATCTGCCCAAGCACGTCGGCGATGGAAGGATTGCCAATACTCATGGCATATTCCACCATCGGCGCGGGTTTAGTGCGCTCTTCCAGGAGATCCCGCAGCAGTCGGGTCTGGCGCACTGTATGGACTTTCAGCGGCGAGCCTTCTGGCATCCATATCAGCGCATACTTTTCTGCCGATTTTTTTGGGCGAGTATTAAGTATGAAACCGTTCAGAATCAGCCACCATGCCCATTGCGGGATTTCCACTACACGTGGATTGCTCAAAAATTGTTTGAGATAAGGTCTTAGCGCTTGTGCGGTCGGGGCATCGGGCGTCCCCAGATTGACCAGTAAAATACCGGTCTGCGTGGGGGTACCATGCTGGTAAGCGAGCTCGGACGAGGTCAATTTATTTCAGTTCTCAAGTAGAAACGATAGCTAAACTGGGGTCGCCTAAGACTCCAGCCGCATTATAATCGGTATTACTACCTCGCTTCATTTCCGCTGCCTTTCCCATTGGGATCAGATAGCGCGTTCAGAAAATGGCTCTCCGCCGATCCTCCACTTCAGGAGGGATTACAGGTTCCCTGAATTGTCTTCCGTACCGAGGTTGCTGCCAAAAATCGAGAAGCCTGTTCAAGTCCTTAATGCTGCGACAGCGCACTTGAGAGCAGCCGGGCAGTCGCGTCCACAATCGGAATGACCCGTTCATAGGCCATACGTGTGGGACCAACAACGCCTACAGTGCCTACCACTTTTCCCTCCACCTCGTACGGCGCGGTCACTACGCTGAATTCATCCAGCGTCACCACACCCGACTCGCCCCCGATGAAGATTTGCACGCCTTCCGCCTTGCCGCTAAATTCCAGCAGCTGCAGGAGCACGGTTTTGCGTTCAAACAAATCGAACAGTTTCTTCAAACTGGTCATATTGCTGGCTAAATCATGCACATCAAGCAGCTTGCGTTCACCCGCCACTACCACGGTATCGTCATTTTCCCTGATAGCCTCGCCGCCCGCCTCAATGGCAGCAGTCATGAGGTTGGTCATATCGTGGTGTAATTGTTTTAATTCGCTTTGAAGACGACTGCGGATTTCGTCAAAGGCACGGCCGGCATAATTCTGATTGATGAAATTCGCTGCTTCTATCAACTCCGTTTGGCTGTAAGTTCTATCTGTAAAAAGAACGCGGTTCTGAACATCGCCTTCCGGCGTGACGATGATGAGCAGAATGCGCTTTTCCGATAGAGTCATGAACTCGATATAGCGGAATATTGCGCTGCTACGCTTGGGAGTCACCACCACGCCCGCAAAGCGCGTCAATTCCGACAATAATTTCGAGGCAGAGTTGATCAACCGTGAAGGATTATTTGAATACAACTGATCTTCGAGTTGATGGATCTCTATGAGATCCAAAGGTTTGACCACTAGCAGCGTATCTACAAAAAAACGGTAGCCTCGATGAGTAGGTATGCGTCCTGCAGAAGTATGGGGGCTGGCAACAAAGCCCATTTCCTCAAGGTCAGCCATCACGTTGCGAATAGTAGCGGGACTCAAATCCAAACCGGAGAATTTAGAAAGCGAGCGTGAGCCTACCGGCTGGCCTTCTGTAATATACCGTTCGACCAGAGTCTTCAGCAGAATTTTGGCACGTTGATTAAGCATTTTATTATTTTACATCAGGATTCAGTTTTCGGTATCGGCAATGGAAGAAGGCGCATGAATCAAATGAAGCACGCGTATTTTACAAATATCGAAACGCAGTGCATTGTCTTTGCAAAAATGGCTCTTCAATTAGTGCGAATCGCACAAATTATATATCCGGGACTGGAATCCTTTGTCACCCGCAGCCCGATATGGTTTAATCTTGGGAACGGTTATCAAGGAACCTGTGACTCGTTTTTGGCGGGCGCAAGAACGCATTCTCGGAATGGCAATCCTCGTGAGGCGGGGACACGAACGATCAATTTCTTTCGTTATATGTCTGGCAAAACAGACCTCCGCAAGGAACTCTTTAACGGATCGGGAGGAAATCGGGCACCCACTCCAAGCTATGCTTCTTGCCGTAAGTAGACCAAAACCACGACTAGGATCTGCGACTTGTGAGCAGCGCGATATTGGCTGCAACACGCTCCATGAAGGCTTATCAGAACGATAGTACATACTAGACCGGCTTCCCGAGATTTAATAGGTATCAACAATAAATCCAGTAATGAGTTTTCCTTTCAAAACGATAGCCCTGATCGGCAAGCATAAAAATCTCGATATTGTGACGCCGCTACTGCGGTTGGAGCGATACTTGAAGAGCCGTAATCTGGAGGTGCTGTTGGATCACCTCACAGCTTCGGCTATGAAAGAGAGAAAATATCCCGCTTTTACGATAGAAGAGATCGGCAAACGCGCGGATTTAGCCATAGTGCTGGGTGGTGACGGTACCATGCTCAATATCGCACGGAAGCTTGCTCCTTTTGATGTTCCACTCGTCGGCATCAATCAGGGTCGGCTAGGATTCCTTACAGACCTTTCTATCGATACCATGCTTGAAACGCTCGGCTCCATACTCGATGGCCGGTATGTTACGGAGCGGCGCATGCTGCTGTATGTCGAAGTTGCGCGCGGAACTGCCAGCACGTTCAGCGCATTGGCATTAAACGACGTTGCGGTGAACCGGGGAATCGGCGGCAACATGATCGAATTCGAGGTGCGCATCAATGGCGAATACGTTTACTCGCTCCGCTCCGATGGCTTGATTGTAGCAACCCCCACTGGTTCCACCGCCTACGCGTTATCATCGGGCGGGCCGATCCTTCATCCGAGTCTCGATTTGATTGCGCTGGTGCCAGTCAGCCCTCATACGCTAAGTAATCGCCCCATCGTAGTGGGCCCAGACGCAATTGTGGAAATCCTGATGCATCGTACCGCTGTCGCACGCGTCCATTCCGATAGTCATTCACATTTCGACTTACAGGAACATGACAAAGTCGTCGTGCGGCGTTCTCCCCACGAGGTTACGTTACTGCACTCTGCCGACCATAGCTACTACCGTATGCTGCGTGAGAAGCTTGGGTGGAGTGGCTTACCCAGGAATCAGGCGTGAATCTTCCATGTTAAGGTTTCTCAGCATTCGGGATTTTGCCATTGTTGATCACATGGAATTGGAATTCGCTCCCGGGTTTACCGTACTTACCGGTGAAACTGGCGCGGGTAAATCTATTCTGATTGACGCGCTTTCGCTTGTCCTGGGAGAACGCAGCGATGCTGGCTATGTGCGCAATGGATACGAACGTGCGGAAATAAGCGCAGAGTTCGATATTGACGGATTACCGGAACTGGCGGCCTGGTTGCGCGAAAATGGATTCGAAAGTGATGGCGAGGATAGCGCCATATGCCTGATGCGCCGGACAGTAGATGTTGGAGGACGCTCGCGCAGCTTTATCAACGGTCGTTCTGCCACCTTGCAGCAACTACGTGCCGCAGGAGAGAAACTGGTGGATATCCATGGTCAGCACGCGCATCAGTCGATGCTGCGCAGCGAAGCGCAACGCGAGTTGCTTGACGCCTTTTCGGGGAACCCTAAATTAGCACGGGCCGTATCAGAGATTTATCGCCGCTGGCAAAATTTGGAGCAGCGGCACCAGACATGGAAGAAAAATGCTACTGCTTTCCAGCATGAGCGCGAACAACTTGAGTGGCAAGCAAATGAAATCTCAACGCTGAATTTTTCACCTGAAGAATGGCAGAATCTGCAAACAGAACACAACCGTCTCTCCCATGCCGCACGTCTACTCGAAACAGCGCAGATAGGACTGGAGGTTCTGTCGGACGGCGAATCGGCCTCGCTCGCACAAATCAACTCGGTTATTTCACGCCTGCATCATATGCTTGATTACGACATCCATCTCAGAGCCGTGCTTGATTTGCTGGAGTCCGCACAGATACAATTACAGGAAGGAGTATACGAGCTGGGACATTATCAGCAGCGTCTCGATCTCGATCCGGACCGTTTGCATGAAATAGAAGAACGGTTATCCGCGATTCACACCACCGCCAGAAAATATCGCATCACCCCTGCTGAATTGCCGGAAACGTTGCGAACAGTTACTGAGCATTTAGAGAAATTCGGTCCCAAGGATGATGGCGAAGCATTGGCGATAGAAAAGACAATAGCCAGAGAGGAATACCTCCAGCTTGCGAAAGAATTGAGTGCGGCACGAAAGAAAACCGCTAAGACGCTTGCGCAACAGGTTACCGCTGCGATGCAGACCTTGGCCATGGAGGGTGGAGAGTTCGCTGTGGCGTTAACGCCACTTCAGGAAGGCAATGCGCATGGAATGGAACAAATTGAATTTCAAGTCTCTGCTCATAAGGGCCTACCGCCACGACCTTTGGCAAAAGTTGCATCCGGCGGAGAATTGTCGCGCATAAGCCTCGCGATACAGGTTATCACCAGCAAGCTCGGTGCGGCACCCACACTTATATTCGACGAAGTAGACGCAGGCATCGGTGGGCGCGTAGCGGAAATCGTCGGTGAACTGCTGAGAAAATTGGGTGCGGAACGTCAAATAATGTGTGTTACCCATCTGGCACAGGTCGCATCGGCGGGAGACCACCAATGGCAAGTGACAAAGTCATCCGATGGAGGGAACATATCAAGCCGAATTGCCGTACTTAAAAAGCAGGAACGGGTCGAGGAGATTGCCCGCATGCTAGGCGGCGAAAAAATCACCGACACCACGCGCAAACACGCGGCTGAAATGTTGGCTGCCAGGGATTAGAAGGCTGCCGCATCGGAAGTTACGAGAGTGTTCGGCAGAACCTTAATATTTTCCGATACGTTCTTGTACCGCGGGTCTGCATAAGGGGCAGCCGACACATCTGGATGAAAAAGTAAGCAGGCTAGGAAGATGTGGATTGCTGCGCATTAAAGAATACACTTGCCGTTTTGCAATATGAAGGAATCCAGCTACGCGCGATCATATAATCAGGTAATTCATTAAAGTCAAAGGCAACGCCATCCTCAATCATACGGTCAATGTTGAATAGCTGCTTAATCTCAGGAATATCATTAAAAAATAGCGTATAAAAAGGTCTCACCAATGCTTTTGAAATCTTCATGCCCAGAGGCCCGATAAAATTCCTTCTTTGTCCTACATGTGCGACTTCGTCAATGGTAATCTCATCCAGTAGTTCTTTTAAACGTTCCCGAACTTCAGGCTCGTTCGCCAATACCTCATCAAACAGACGATTTAGATGACAATAGTAAGTCACTCCCATCAGTTCGGTGACAAAAGCAGGGGAGTCCATGAGAAATCCGGGAAACTTGGGAAACTGTTCGTAAATTTTTTCCTTGATCGGCCCTAGCGGCACCCATTCCACCTTGTCCAGACCACAGGTGCGTAACATTTCGTCGAACAGGCGTACATGGCAGAATTCTTCGGCCAAATGCACACGGCTGATTTTATCTTCTACCTTATACGAATTTGCCATATTAGGAACTGAATCCCATGCGCCTTTTATTCCTACCCACTCATGCCTGGCAAATTTATACATACCCGTCAACATCAGGGTCATGCGATCCAGTGACTTGAGATCATCCTGCATCTCAACGTAATTGCGATAAAAGGCATCGGGATCAGCCAGCGGCCGCCGTAATTTAACTGGGTTGTCCTGAAAATACTTGAGTCTGGCGCGTTTTTTCGCTAGATCCTTGTCATCTTCAAAAAGCTCGCCGCCGTGTTGCTGGGTAAACTTCCAGTAATTCTCAAAATTTTCCTTTCTCTCCTGGCTTGTTGCGGGAGAAAAAATAGAAAGATATTTCGCTGACTTCATAGTTCTTTGGCTCCAGTTAAGTTAATTTCAATTTACAATTAGGTGAGCTTCTTGCAAAACTCCCGGGTGATCTGAGAGTAGGCATTGTTATTTACTGATCAAGATGACCTGAAGAGTAGTTTTGTTAAATTTCCTGACTCGTTTTGTTCAGGAACCCTGTTTTCGACCTC
>JACCWK010000070.1 GCA_013697655.1 Nitrosospira sp. | reverse complement strand
CCGGTTCGTGCGTGAAACCGGCAAGCATGACGTGTTCCAGTCTATCGAGTTGATCACGGATGGCGGCATTGATGCGGGGATTGGCGTGACCGAACAGATTGACCCACCAGGAACCGATGGCGTCGAGATAGCGTTTGCCGTCGAAGTCGTAAAGCCATATTCCTTCGCCACGAGCGATCGGGATAAGCGATGGCATTTCGTGCTGTTTCATCTGAGTACATGGATGCCAGACCGCGTTCAAGCTGCGTTCCAGCAAGTATTTATTGCTCATCTACTTGAAATTCCCGGTAATAGACCCTATTATTAGCACTCGTTAGCAGTGAGTGCTAACAGGTTCGTAACAAATCCCCGGGCGATCTAACCGTGAAGCGCCAGTGCTCCTCGGGATTTCATTGTATTAATTCTAAACAGGAGAAAGAAACATGCAGATTCGACCCCTACACGACCGTGTTATTGTCAAGCGGTTGGAAGAAGAACGCAAGACCGCGTCTGGTATTGTCATTCCTGACAGTGCTGCGGAAAAACCAGATCAAGGCGAAATCATCGCTGTAGGCAAAGGTAAGGTTGGCGACGACGGCAAGGTCCGTGCGCTGGATGTAAAGGTGGGTGACAAAGTGCTGTTCGGTAAGTATTCGGGACAGACGGTAAAAGTGTTGGGAGAAGAACTTCTCGTGATGCGCGAAGAAGACATCATGGGTGTCGTCGAAGGTTAATTTACCTTATATATTTTCTGGAAATTAGGAGAAAGAGATTATGGCAGCGAAAGAAGTGAAATTTGGTGACTCAGCCCGTCAAAAAATGGTGAACGGGGTCAATGTACTGGCCGATGCGGTCAAGGTTACGCTCGGACCGAAGGGCCGTAACGTAGTGCTGGAACGTTCCTACGGAGCACCCACCATCACTAAGGATGGCGTTTCGGTAGCGAAGGAAATTGAACTGAAAGACAAGTTCGAGAATATGGGCGCGCAGATGGTAAAGGAAGTGGCAAGCAAAACTTCCGACGTGGCTGGCGATGGAACCACGACTGCTACAGTGCTCGCCCAGTCCATTATCAAAGAAGGTATGAAGTTTGTTGCTGCCGGCATGAATCCCATGGATCTTAAGCGCGGTATCGATAAAGCCGTGATCGCAACGGTTGAAGAACTCAAAAAGCTTTCCAAGCCCTGCACCACTGGCAAAGAAATCGCACAGGTAGGGAGCATTTCCGCCAATTCAGACCCTGAGATTGGCAAGATCATTGCCGATGCAATGGAAAAAGTTGGTAAAGAAGGCGTGATTACGGTGGAAGATGGTTCCGGACTCCAAAATGAGCTGGAAGTGGTTGAGGGGATGCAGTTCGACCGTGGTTACCTCTCCCCGTATTTCATAAACAATGCGGACAGACAGATCGCGTTGCTGGAGAATCCTTTTATCTTGCTGCACGACAAAAAGATTTCCAATATTCGCGAATTGCTGCCGGTACTGGAATTGGTAGCTAAAGCCGGCAAGCCGTTGCTGATCATCGCTGAAGACGTGGACGGCGAGGCCCTCGCTACCCTGGTGGTGAACAATATCCGTGGTATCCTGAAAACCTGCGCAGTCAAAGCGCCTGGTTTCGGTGATCGTCGTAAAGCCATGCTCGAAGACATCGCCATTCTCACCGGCGGCACAGTAATTGCGGAAGAAGTTGGTTTGTCGCTGGAAAAAGCAACCCTGAAAGAATTAGGGCAGGCAAAGCGCATTGAAGTTGGTAAGGAAGAAACCACTGTAATTGATGGCGCTGGGGATCACGCAAATATAGAAGGTCGGGTCAAGCAGGTCCGCAATCAAATCGAAGAAGCCACAAGCGACTACGACAAGGAAAAATTGCAGGAGCGCGTGGCAAAGCTGGCTGGTGGGGTAGCGCTGATCAAGGTGGGTGCGGCTACCGAAGTGGAAATGAAAGAGAAGAAAGCGCGGGTGGAAGACGCATTGCACGCTACGCGCGCCGCGGTAGAAGAAGGTATTGTTCCAGGCGGCGGTGTGGCATTGTTGCGGACCCGTGCCGCAGTAGCTAACCTCAAGGGCGACAACCATGATCAGGACGCGGGGATCAAGATTGTTCTCCGCGCGCTGGAAGAGCCGTTACGCCAAATTGTTGCTAACTGTGGCGATGAGCCCTCGGTAGTAATCAATAAGGTCTTGGAAGGAAAGGGTAACTTCGGTTACAACGCTGCCACCAGTGAATACGGAGATATGGTGGAAATGGGCGTTCTTGATCCCACCAAGGTTACACGTTATGCCCTGCAACACGCCGCTTCTGTGGCGAGCTTGATGCTGACTACTGATGCGCTGGTAGCCGAGTTGCCGAAGGAGGAGTCTGGCGGTGGCGGTGGTGGCATGGGTGGCATGGGCGGCATGGGTGGTATGGGCGGCATGGATATGTAGGATTTGCCGATATCGGCTTCATCCAAATGCAGCGCAATAAAAAACCCCGCCACGGTGGGGTTTTTTATTGGGCATGCCGACTCAATGGGTTTTTTGTTTACTCGTTCTATAGCAATCCCTCGTAAACTACCGCAAGTCGAAGCCATCTTTAAGGTGTGGGAACATATATTGGCACCGCTTATAATCATTCATTGTAAAAGTTAACTTTTTTCACGATTTATTATGACTCCAGACCAGTATTGTCAGGAAAAGGCGATTCAGAGCGGTTCCAGCTTCTATTACAGCTTTCTCTATCTCCCATTGGAAAAGCGCCGTGCAATTACGGCCTTATATGCTTTTTGCCGCGAGGTGGACGATGTGGTGGACGAATGTACCGATGCATCCGTGGCGCGGGCGAAGCTCGCGTGGTGGCGACAAGAAGTTGTTGCCATATTTAATGCGGGTAATGTAAATGAGCCCAGCCACCCGGTGGCAAAAGCTCTGGCTAAGGTATCGAAACCATTTAATCTTACTGCTGAGCGATTGAATCAAATAATAGATGGCATGGAAATGGATCTTAACTATAATCGATATGCCGATTTCGACACCCTTCGACTCTACTGCTACCATGTCGCGAGCGTGGTAGGGTTGTGCTCTGCAGAGATTTTTGGCTATCGTAATTCCGACACCTTAAAATATGCAGAAAATTTGGGGCTCGCGTTCCAGCTCACCAACATCATCCGCGATGTCGGTGAGGATGCGCGCCGTGACCGTATTTATCTCCCTCAGGAGGAACTTGCCCGTTTTGGGGTATCCAATGAGGATATTCTCCATTCGCGTGAAACCGAAAACTTCCGACGGTTGATGGAATTCCAGATCGAACGGGCGGAAAGCTATTATGCCCAGGCCTTCGCAGCGCTGCCTGTTGAGGATCGCAAGAACCAGCGCGCCGGAATTATTATGGCGGCGATTTACCAAACTATCCTTAAGGAGATCAAGGAGGACGGGTGTCATGTTATGCGGCAACGCGTAAGCCTCACGCCGATGCGTAAATTGTGGATCGCCTGGACCACATGGATCAAGGGGTGAGCCTCAGCGCAATTCCATTTACTGAGCCATTCCTTTCTTCGCCAATAAAATTCACTGCTTATGAATGATTTCAAACACTACCAAGCGTCCCCCAATTTGCTTCGGAATCGCGTGATTCTCGTTACCGGAGCCGGTCAGGGCATTGGGCGTGTGGCAGCACTGACCTATGCCGCTCACGGCGCCACCGTTATTCTGCATGGGCGCAGCGTTGCAAAACTAGAAAGCGTCTATGATGAAATTGAGGCGGCAGGGGGTGCGCAGCCCATAATCATTCCGCTTGATCTGGAAAAGGCTGAAACGAAGGATTTTGAGGCAATTTCCCAAGCCATCACATTGCAACTGGGTAGACTGGATGGCATTTTGCACAACGCGGCGTTGATATTCAGCCTGACTTCACTGGAAAATCAGACCCTGGAACAATGGCTGGCCCTGCTGCGTGTCAATCTGATTGCGCCCTTTGCATTGACAAGAGCCTGCTTGCGATTGCTGAAAAGTTCTCCAGATGCTAGCGTCATTATGACGTCGGAGGTGCATGGCCATGATCCCGCAGCGTATTGGGGAGGGTTCGCCGTAGCTAAGGCGGGAGCCGAGACGTTGGTAAAAATTCAGGCACAGGAATGGGAAATGCTTCCGAACCTGCGCATTAATGTATTAATTCCGGGTCCGGTGCATACGCCACAACGGACCAAGACACATCCCGGCGAAGCCAAGCATGCCTTACGTCAACCGCAGGATCTGATGCCGAGCTACCTTTACCTGATGGGGCCGGATAGCAAGTCAGTCAGCGGCAAGACGGTATTTTGCTAGGGCTGGTCGTAGTATGGCTGCCGTAATAGAGAGAAATAGGTATAATTGATCCCGTATCAATAAAAAAGCGGCGCGCGAAAGTGGCGGAATTGGTAGACGCACCAGATTTAGGTTCTGGCGCCGAAAGGTGTGGGGGTTCGAGTCCCCCCTTTCGCACCAGGGAGTTACAGCTACGCTAAGCGATGCTTGCGACGTTGCGTATGCGGTCCGCTCCCTTGGTCGTTATGCCGTTATTTTCGTTGTAGAGCCATGAGTGTTATCAACCAGTCGGGAAATACCATGCAATCGAACGTTGAAGACCTTGGTGCGTTAGAGCGTCGCCTTAACTTTTCGATTCCTCAGGAAAAAATCGAAACGGAAGTGGAAAGCCGCCTGAAGCGCTTGGCGCATAAGGCAAAAATACACGGCTTTCGACCCGGTAAGGTGCCGTTGAAAATTGTGGCGCAGCAATACGGCCCGCAGGTACGCCAAGAGGTGATGGGGGACGCCCTGCAGAAGAATTTTAACGAGGCGGTGCGGGAAAATAAACTGAGGGTCGCGGGTTATCCACGTTTTGAACCGAAGCATGTGGCGAAGGATGCCAGCGATTTTGAATTCAGCGCAACATTTGAGGTCTATCCAGACATTGCACCCGGTGACATAAGCGGGGTTCGTATCGAACAACCTGTGATCAACGTAACGAGCTCCGATGTCGATAATACTCTGGAGGTTCTGCGTAAGCAGAGAGTTCAATACGAATCCGCGGAACGGCCTGCAATGAAAGGCGACCGCATCAGTATTGATTATCGCGGTGTTATCGATGGCGTAGGGTTCGCGGGGGGCAAGGCCGAGAATTTTACCCTGGTGCTTGGCGAAGGCAGGCTTCTCAAAGATTTTGAAGAACCGCTTATAGGTATGGTCTCCGGGCAGAGCAAAACGTTTGAAGTAACCTTTCCGGCAGACTATCATGGGAAAGAGGTTGCTGGAAAGACGGCTGTATTTGAAGCGACGCTCAATGGAGTAGAAGCGTCGAAACTACCTGAAGTAAATTCGGAATTTGCCAAGGCGCTGGGTGTTGCTGATGGCAATATCGGGAAAATGCGCGGCGAAATTCAGGTTAATCTTGAACGGGAAGTATCCAGACGGGTAAAGGCAAAAATTAAGGAACAAGTCATGCAGGCGTTGCTTGAGACGACCTTAATCCAGGCCCCGAAGGCTTTGGTGGAGCTTGAATTGGAGCGACTCATGCAAGATGCGCGTCGCGATCTTGAATCACGGGGCATGCACGCCAAGAACGTACCAATACCCCAAGATTTGTTCCATGAACGTGCACAACGCCGCGTGAATCTTGGTTTGATTTTGGCGGAGCTGGTAAAAATCCATAAATTGCATAGCACGCCGGAACGGGTACGGGCTGTAGTGGAGGATCTGGCGCAGAGCTACGAGAATCCTGATGAAGTGGTTAAATGGCATTATTCCTCGCAAGAGCGTCTTAATGAGGCCGAGTCGGCGGTACTGGAGGATAATGTGGTAACTTGGGTGCTGGAGAAGGCCGCGGTTGTAGATGCACCAATGACTTTAGATGAATTGATGGGAAAATCAGGACATGATGCAACCACTTGACTGGAAACAGCGCAGCCTCGATCCGAATAATTTAGGTTTGATTCCCATGGTAATCGAAACCAGCGGGAGGGGTGAGCGTGCTTACGATATCTATTCTCGTTTGCTGAAGGAGAGGGTGATATTTCTGGTGGGCCCGGTTACTGAAATTTCCGCGAACCTGATTGTCGCGCAGTTGTTATTCCTGGAATCAGAAAATTCGGATAAGGACATTCATTTCTATATCAATTCCCCTGGCGGGCTGGTATCTGCCGGGTTAGCGATTTACGATACCATGCAGTTCATTAAACCCGATGTCAGCACGCTTTGCATAGGTCAGGCCGCGAGTATGGGGTCGCTGCTACTGACAGCGGGTGCGAAAGGCAAGCGTTTTTGCCTCTCTAATTCACGCATCATGATTCATCAGCCGATGGGTGGTTTTCAGGGGCAGGCTTCAGACATCGAAATACATGCCAAAGAAATTCTGTTTCTTAAGGGCCGGTTGAATGAACTCATGGCGAAGCATACAGGCCAGAGTATAAAGACCATCGAGAAGGACACGGATCGGGACAATTTTCTGAGCGCCGAGGAATCGGTCAAATACGGTTTGGTGGATGCTGTGCTAACGTCCAGAAATGAGAGTGGGAGTTGAAAGATCTATAATCCATGGATGGAGATTTAATTATTAGCTACGAGCGCACTGGCTCGGATAATGCGGGATAAAACTATGTCAGAAAAAACTGGCGGCGAAAAACTGCTTTATTGTTCCTTCTGTGGCAAAAGCCAACACGAAGTGAAGAAGCTCATTGCGGGTCCATCGGTATTCATTTGCGATGAATGCATTGAGCTCTGCAATGATATTATTCGCGAGGAAATACAAGGAGTCGAAGCCGCAAAGTTAACCAAGTCAGATTTGCCGGTACCACGTGAAATTTGCCAGATTCTCGATCAATACGTAATCGGTCAGGAGCCGGCAAAAAAAATCCTCTCGGTGGCGGTATACAATCATTATAAGCGTCTAAGGAATCTAGCCAAATCCGTCAATGCCGATGACATTGAACTGACGAAAAGCAACATCCTGCTTATCGGCCCCACTGGATCGGGCAAGACGTTGCTGGCGCAGACCTTGGCGCGGTTGCTGGACGTACCTTTCGTAATGGCGGACGCCACCACGCTTACCGAAGCAGGCTACGTGGGCGAGGATGTAGAAAACATTATTCAGAAGTTGTTGCAAAAATGTAATTACGACGCCGAGAAAGCGCAACAAGGTATTGTTTATATTGATGAAATAGATAAGATTTCGCGTAAATCGGATAATCCTTCCATTACTCGGGATGTTTCGGGTGAGGGTGTACAGCAGGCTCTTCTCAAGCTGATCGAGGGTACTATCGCATCAGTGCCGCCGCAAGGCGGCAGGAAACATCCGAACCAGGAATTTGTTCAGGTGGATACCACCAACATACTTTTCATTTGTGGCGGCGCGTTTGACGGTCTCGACAAGGTGATACGCGCTCGTTCTGAGAAAGGTGGGATAGGTTTTAGTGCCAATGTGCGGAGCCGCGAGAATCGCCGCGACTTTGGCGCAGTACTGCGGGCGGTGGAACCGGAAGATCTGGTCAAGTATGGTTTAATTCCGGAATTCGTTGGACGTCTGCCAGTGGTTGCCACTTTGGAAGAACTGGATGAATCAGCGCTCATCCAAATTCTCACCGAGCCCAAGAATGCGCTTATAAAACAGTATCAGAAAATGTTTAACATGGAGGGTGGCGTCGATCTTGAGTTCCGCGAGCAGGCACTCAAAGCCATTGCAAAAAAAGCGCTTGCGCGTAAGACCGGTGCACGGGGTTTACGCTCCATACTGGAGAGTACTTTGCTGGACACCATGTTCGATCTGCCATCATTGGAGAATGTAGCCAAGGTGGTAATTGATCACGGGTCGGTCGGTGGTGATATCAAACCCATCCTGATCTACTCGGATAAACCGAAGGTAGCCAAAAGCTTTTAGCCCGCTTTCTGAACGTTGCCTAGTCCGTTGCCTTGAATTTCTTTGCGGCGTCCCCATAACCTTTGTTCGTCTTTTATAGGTGAGCCGATATGTCCACCCCAGTTAACGATCCCAATCAAGTGTCATTGCCGTTGTTGCCGTTGCGTGACGTAGTAGTGTTTCCGCACATGGTGATCCCTCTGTTCGTCGGACGGCCAAAGTCTATCAAGGCGCTTGAAATCGCGATGGAATCCGGCAAAAGCATTCTGTTGGTGGCACAGAAATTTGCTGCCAAGGACGAACCGGTTCCTGAAGATCTGTATGGTGTCTGCAGCGTTGCGAATCTTCTTCAAATGCTCAAGTTACCTGATGGCACTGTTAAGGTGCTGGTGGAAGGCAGTCGCCGCGCGCGCATCATGAAAGTTATTGATGACGGCACCTATTTCTCCGGTCAGGCTGCATTACTTCCTCCAGATGTCGTGGATAATCATGAAGTTGAAGCAATGCGTCGCGCGATGCTTGCGCAATTCGACCAGTATGTAAAACTCAACAAGAAAATTCCGCCCGAGATACTTACGTCGCTTAGCGGCATAGACGAAGCGGGGCGTCTTGCCGATACCATCGCTGCCCATTTGCCATTGAAACTTGAGCAAAAGCAGGAAGTGCTAGAAATCTTTGATGTACCGAAGCGTCTGGAACATCTGCTGGGGCTACTGGAAACAGAGCTTGATATACTTCAGGTCGAAAAGCGCATTCGTGGCAGGGTCAAGCGTCAGATGGAAAAGAGTCAACGCGACTACTATCTCAATGAGCAGGTGAAGGCCATCCAGAAGGAGCTCGGTGAAGGCGAAGATGGTGCTGATCTGGAGGAGATCGACAAGAAGATCAAGGCAGCACAGATGTCCAAGGAGGGTCGAGCCAAGGCGGAAGCAGAACTGAAAAAATTACGGCTGATGTCTCCTATGTCGGCTGAGGCCACCGTGGTGCGCAATTACATCGATGCGTTAGTGGCATTGCCGTGGAAGAAGAAAAACAAGATCAGCAAAGACCTGAATGCTGCTGAAGTGGTGCTGGAGCAGGACCATTATGGCCTTGACAAGGTCAAGGAACGAATCGTCGAGTATCTGGCCGTGCAGCAACGGGTAGACAAGCTGAAAGCCCCCATTCTTTGCCTGGTTGGTCCGCCCGGCGTAGGCAAGACATCGCTGGGGCAATCCATCGCCCGTGCTACGAATCGCAAGTTCGTGCGCATGTCCTTGGGGGGTGTCCGGGATGAGGCCGAGATACGCGGTCACCGTCGGACCTACATTGGTTCGATGCCAGGCAAGATCCTACAGAATATGACCAAAGTCGGTGTTAAAAACCCACTATTCCTGCTTGATGAAGTGGACAAAATGGGCATGGACTTCAGGGGGGACCCATCATCCGCGCTGCTGGAAGTGCTTGACCCAGAACAAAACAATTCATTCGTGGATCATTATATCGAGGTTGAGTACGATTTATCCGACGTCATGTTTGTTGCAACCGCAAACACCCTGAATATACCTCCGGCATTACTGGATCGCATGGAGGTGATAAGACTGTCGGGTTATACGGAGGATGAAAAACTCAATATTGCAACGCGTTATTTGTTGCCGAAACAGGTAAAAAATCATGGCCTCCAGGAAAGCGAACTGACAGTCTCTGAATCAGCCCTGCGTGACATAACCCGCTATTACACACGAGAGGCTGGCGTACGTGCGATGGAGAGGGAAATCTCAAAAATATGCCGCAAGGTTGTAAAGGCATTGCTGCTCAAAAGCGATCAGAAAAAAATCACGGTCAGCGGGAGAAATCTGGATAAATACCTGGGGGTGAGGCGTTATACCTATGGGGTGGCGGAGGAGAAGAATCAGGTTGGGCAAGTCACCGGTCTGGCATGGACCGAGGTGGGCGGGGAATTGCTGACTATCGAGGCAGTCGTGTTACCGGGCAAGGGGAAAACCATTACTACCGGAAAATTGGGCGAGGTCATGCAGGAGTCGGTCCAAGCTGCGCTGTCGGTGGTACGTAGCCGCTCAAGAGCGTTAGGTATCGCTGAGGATTTTTATCAGAAGAACGACATCCATATCCACTTGCCTGAAGGTGCTACACCCAAGGACGGGCCCAGTGCCGGCATCGGCATTTGTGTCGCGATGGTATCGGCGCTGACAGGCATCGCGGCACGGGCGAGCGTGGCAATGACCGGGGAAATCACTTTGCGCGGCGAAGTATTGCCCATTGGTGGACTCAAGGAAAAACTTTTAGCGGCACACCGTGGGGGCATCAAGATAGTATTAATTCCAGAGGACAACGTCAAAGACTTGACAGAGATTCCGGAGAATATAAAAAATCGGCTGGATATTCATCCGGTTAAATGGATAGATCAGGTGCTGGATCTCGCGCTGGAGCGTAGGCCGGAGGCACTTCCAGCCACCGCTGCGGCTGTACCCAGCCCTGTAGCAGTGGAAGGGGATGCGGGCAGTACGGTCATCAAACATTAAGCTTCACAGGCGTTCTTTTCGTTCGGCCGTTATCCGATTTATAATAAAGTACCAGTGCGGGTGGATTTGTTTTTTGGCTTATTTTTTATTTGTTCCATGAAATAAATTCCGCTTGTGGGAATAAACACGATTCCGTACTAAGTTCGCGTGCGAAATGTTTCTGAAATATTTTCACAATTGCTTGACCAAGCACAAACGGCTTGATATAAAACCAATTGCAAAGGCTTTTCTGTAACTTTCTTAACAATAACGAAAGGGGAATCACCGTGAACAAATCTGAACTCATCGATGCCATCGCCAAATCTTCCGATATTTCCAAGGCCTCTGCAGGTAATGCGCTGGATGGCGCATTGTCCGCAATTAAAAGTGCGCTCAAGAAAGGTCAAAGTGTAACCCTTGTAGGATTCGGAACTTTTAAAGTAGGAAAGCGGGCTGCACGTACGGGTCGCAATCCTCGCACTGGTGCGGCTATCAAAATCAAGGCCGCGAAGGTTCCGAAATTCAGCGCTGGCAAGGCGCTCAAGGATGCAGTAAACTAGGCATTGTTCGGACGGGGTGCTTAGCTCAGTTGGTAGAGCGTCGCCCTTACAAGGCGAATGTCGGCGGTTCGACCCCGTCAGCACCCACCAGCAGATACTCAAGATTGCTGGAGTGGTAGTTCAGTTGGTTAGAATACCGGCCTGTCACGCCGGGGGTCGCGGGTTCGAGTCCCGTCCACTCCGCCAGATTTTATGCTAAACTAGGCGAACGTAAGTTCGCCTTTTTTATTCGTTTTCCGATTTTAATAATGTTTGATTTTGTTCACCAGAAAAAACGCATCGTCCAGTTTATTCTGGCGCTCGCCACACTACCGTTCCTGTTCTGGGGTCTCGAATCCTATGACAGCAGCGACGGCGAAGATTATCTTGCATCCGCAGCTGGCGAAAAGATCCACCGCCAGGAATTTGATCAGGCGCTGCGTAATCAGCAGGAAAGCATGCGAGCTACCATGGGAGAGAATTTTAACGATTCCATGCTGGATAATCCGGAATTACGCTCTGCGGTATTGGAGGGATTGGTTCAGCAGCGATTGCTGAAGCATGAGGCAGTACGAGTGGGGCTGAGTGTGCCGGATTCGCAACTGGTAGTCGTTATACAAGATATTTCGGCATTTCAACAGGATGGAAAATTCTCCAAGCAGCGTTATGAAGAGTTGTTACGTGACCAGGGAATGACTTCCCGAATATTTGAAGCGCGTGTGCGTCAAGAAATGATGCGGCAGCAACTAATTGATGCGTATACTGGAAATGGTTTCGTCCCTATCTCGGTAGCAGAAAGGCTTATGAAATTGGGCGATGAAAAACGTGAAATCAGTCTGGTTCAAATACAACCTGAGCAATTCCTGTCTCAGACAAAACCCGATGATGCGGCGATAAAGTCATATTACGATAGTCATCAAGCCGAGTTTCAGCTGCCGGAGCAAGTGAGTGTTGAATATATAGTGTTGGCGCTGGACGATTTGACTAAAGAGCTACCAGTGACTGCTGAAGAAGTCGCAAACTATTTCGAGGAACACAAGGGTGAGCTTGGTCAACCGGAGGAGCGGCGGGCTAGTCACATACTGATAACTGTTCCAGTCACAGCCTCGACTGAGGAAAAATCTGCGGCGCGTGCCAAGGCCGAACAATTACTTACGCAAATAAAGCAGGCGCCACAACGCTTTGCAGAACTGGCCAAACAGCATTCTCAGGATCCGGGTTCGGCAACCAATGGCGGGGACCTCGGCTTTTTCGGCCGCAACATGATGGTCAAGGCCTTTGAGGACATGGTTTTTCAGATGAAACCGGAAGAAATCAGCGGTTTGGTCGAAACTGACCATGGGTTCCATATTATTAAGCTCGCTCAGATAAAACCCGCAAAACTGGTCAGTTTTGATGAGGTAAAGAGCCAACTCGAGCAGGAAGTGAAAAAGGAGAAAGCCGGAAAAGTTTTCGGTGAAATGGCCGAAGGCTTTAATAATATGGTTTACGAGCAGAGCGACAGCCTTCGGCCTGCCGCAGAGAAGTACGGTTTACGTATTCGGCAGAGTGGATGGATTGGCAGAAAGGCGGGTGAGCCTCCATATTTCACCAACGGAAAAGTGCTTCAAGCTATATTCTCAGAAGAAGCAATAAAGAATAAGCGCAACACCGAAGCCATAGAAGTGGCGCCGAATACTCTTGTATCCGCCAGGGTGCTCGATCACAGGCCAGCAACAATGCCTTCAATTGCAGCGCTTAAAGATAAGATTACTGGGTTGGTAGCACGTCAGCAAGCGGCTGAGGCGGCTGTGAAAGCGGGGAGAGAGAAGCTCGCGCAGTTGCAGGAAGGTAAAAACGGAACAGTTGGCTGGGATGGTATGCGGCAGATTTCTCGCAAGGAGCCGCAGGGCCTTGACAACGACATCCTGAGAGCGGTTTTCAAGGCTGAGGTGACCAGGCTTCCCTCCTATGCCGGTGTGGCTAATCCCCAAGGCGGTTTTACTTTGATCCGTGTGAGTCGTGTAATTGATCCAGTTCCTACGGAAGCGTCCGAACGCAAGAACTTTGCCCGGCAATTACAGCAGGTACTCGCACAGGAAGAACTCTCATCATATCTTGCTGGAGTCAAGAAGCGGTATGACGTGACGGTGAAGGACTGAGGTCTGGAAACTAAGCAGCGACACCGGAGGATGCTCAGAGGTACCTTAGGGTTCGCTGATGTCAAAAGCAACTGTGTTAAAACCTGCATCGACGTGGGTAATTTCACCGGTAATGCCGCTAGCCAGATCGCTGCACAGAAAAGCCGCGACGTTACCTACTTCTGTGATAGAGACATTCCGTCGTAACGGCGCGACTTTCTCGGTGTAGCTCAGCAGTTTCCCGAAATTGCTGATTCCCGCCGCAGCCAGGGTTTTGATCGGTCCGGCGGAAATCGCATTGACTCGTATCCCCTTAGGACCAAGGCTGGACGCCATGAAACGCACATTTGCCTCCAGGCTCGCTTTGGCCAAACCCATTACGTTGTAATTCGGCATAACCCGCTCCGCGCCCAAGTAGGTGAGCGTCAGAAGCGAGCCACTCCTGCCTTGCATAAGCGACATCCCGGCTTTTGCCAAGGCGGCGAAGCTGTAGGAACTGATGTCGTGAGCAATGCGGAAAGCTTCGCGGTTTACGCTTTCCAGATAGTCGCCGCTCAATGCCTCGCGCGGAGCGAAAGCGATGGAGTGAACTATCCCATCAAGTCCATCCCAATGTTTTCCCAAGTCCTCGAAACAGCGTGCGATTTCGTCATCACTTGAAACGTCGCACGGAAATAGCAAATCACTATCAAATTCGGCGACGATTTTTTTGATCCGCTCGCGCACCCCTTCTCCCTGATAAGTAAAGGCCAACTGAGCTCCCTCGCGCTGCATTGCTTTCGCAATGCCGTAGGCGATGGAACGGTTACTCAGCAGTCCGGTAATGAGAATGCGTTTATTGGCGAGAATCGTCATGTCATATCCTTGAGAGTGTTGGAAAGTTCAGGGAATTATAACCTCAAGTTCTCGCTGATTGTGGATCAAGAACTGTTGTGGCAACTGCTGGCCGTCCCCGGTTTCTGATATTTACGCTACACTATCGCACCAATGAAGTTACAGTGTAGGGAACGTCTGAATAGGTCGCGAAGTTTGCCTGCAGGGGTGCGGCGCCGGCTTGGTGCGATGGTGCTACGTGAAAGGCGAGACCCTGATTCATCGATTCCTTTCGCGATGAGCCTGCAAAGGCAGGTCCTCAGCAAAGCAGTGTCCCAGGCTGGTTGCGATAAGATCGTGTACTTACTGCGTCACACTGATTGGGGTCTTAGACTAAGCGTCTGTCCCAGTCGCGCGTCCGTGAAGAATCGTTCGCCATCCTATCTTGCCAACAACGCATGTGCCAGAGGATTTATTCGGAGGTCTCTTAAATTCCTGCTGGCATCGCTCGTGGCCTTGATTTGCGGCTGCAGCGGCAACTCCTGGAACAATCCTTATCCGGCCAGCGACGCGGAAAAAAATATCCTCTACAGCGCTTTTGCGGAACGCCCAAAGCACCTCGACCCGGTGCAATCCTATAGCTCCAACGAAATCCTGCTGACAGCGCAGATTTATGAACCACCGCTGCAATATCATTATCTGAAGCGTCCCTATACGCTGATTCCATCGGCGGCGGCGAAGTTGCCAGTCGCACAATATTTTGACAAGAAAGAAATGCGTTTGCATGAGGGCGCCGATGCCGCGCAAATCGCATATACGATTTATGAAATTTCCATAAAGCCCGGTATCCGTTATCAGCCTCATGCCGCTTTCGCGAGGAACGAGCAGGGGGATTTGCTCTACCACGATCTGACCCCGAAAGACCTGTCAGACATTTATAAACTCTCCGATTTTCGCCATACCGGCTTCCGAGAATTAACTGCTGACGACTATGTTTTTCAAATAAAACGGCTGGCGCACCCAAAATTGCATTCGCCGATATTTGGCTTGATGTCAGATTACATCGTCGGCCTCAAGGAATACTCTATGACTCTTCAGACTGCAGTGGTGGCGCAGTTCAAGGGGCAGGGCGGCGATGCTTATCTGGATTTGAACAGTTATCCGCTGGAAGGCGTGGAGACAGTAGATCGCTATACCTATCGCATCAAAATCAAGGGTAAATATCCCCAGTTCATGTATTGGTTGGCGATGCCTTTTTTCGCGCCCATTCCTTGGGAGGCAGACCGTTTTTATTCCCAGAAAGGGTTGGCGGAAAAAAATATTACGCTTGACTGGTATCCTGTTGGCACAGGGCCTTATATGCTCACTGAGAACGATCCCAATCGTGCGATGATTCTGGAAAAGAATCCCAATTTTCATGGCGAGGCTTATCCGTCCGAGGGCATGCCGGAGGATCTGCAAGCGGGGTTGCTGGTAGACGCGGGCAAGCCGATGCCCTTTATCGACAAAGTCATATCTACTCGTGACAAGGAAAGCATTCCGCGTTGGAACAAATTTCTCCAAGGCTACTATGATGCCTCAGGGATTGGCTCGGACAGTTTCGATCAGGCGGTGCAACTGACTGGCCAAGGGGAAGCCACCGTGACCGAGGCGATGAAAGAGCAGGGCATCCGGTTGGAGACGGCGGTGGCAACTTCCACGAATTACATGGGTTTTAATATGCTGGACCCGGTAGTGGGCGGAGTAAGCAAACGTGAACGAGAAGCTGCCCGAAAGTTACGCCAGGCTATTTCAATCGCGGTGGATTATGAAGAATACATTTCGATATTTGCTAATGGGCGCGGGGTTCCGGCACACGGACCAATTCCCCCGGGCATAGCTGGTCACCGCGATGGCGAAGAAGGGATTAACCCGCTGATATACGATTGGGTGAACGGACGGGCGCAGCGCAAGCCGATTAAAGCCGCCCGGGCATTATTGGCTGAGGCGGGTTATCCCAATGGGATGGATGCCAAGACTGGAGCACCGTTGGTGTTGTATTTTGATGTCACCGCCCGGGGGGTCGATGACAAATCCAGCCTCGACTGGATGCGCAAACAATTCCAGAAACTCAACATCCAACTGGTGGTTCGGAGCACGGACTACAACCGCTTCCAGGACAAAATACGCAAAGGCAACGCGCAAATCTTTGAGTGGGGCTGGAACGCCGATTATCCGGATCCAGAGAACTTCCTGTTCTTGTTGCACGGTCCGCAGCAAAAGGTCGGCAATGAAGGCGAGAATGCCGCTAATTACTCTGAGCCAGAATATAACCAGCTGTTCGACCAAATGAAGAATATGGAAAACAGTGCCGAACGCAACAAAATTATAGACCGCATGGTAAACATTCTGCGTCACGATGCGCCGTGGCTCTGGGGATATCACCCCAAGGACTATGCGTTATATCACGCCTGGTACGGAAATGTTAAGGCAAATAGACTATCGCACAATAATATCAAATACTTCCGTATAGATGCTGGCTTACGGGAACAGAAGCGGCGCGAGTGGAACGAACCGGTTCTCTGGCCTATCGTAGGGGGATTGATCGTATTGGTGATGAGTCTGGTTCCGGCCTTGGTTGTTTACCGCGGCAGGGAGCGAGGAACGGGAATCAGGGGCAAGGAACCAAAACTCGCAGATCAAGGGTCAAGAGGCGGGATTGCTTAACTATATAGTACGGCGCGTGCTTTACGCCATTCCTATTCTGATCGGGGTCAATCTGATTACCTTCACCTTATTCTTCGTGGTCAACAGTCCCGACGATATGGCGCGGATGCAACTGGGCATCAAGCGCGTCACTCCCGAGGCTATCACCAAATGGAAGCAGGAGCGCGGCTACGATAAGCCACTCATGTTTAACGACACGGAGGAAGGCTATGCACAGTTTACGCATACTATTTTCTTTGAGAAGTCGGCTGCCATGTTTGCTTTTCGTTTCGGGCGTGCCGACGACGGGCGCGATATTGCCCACGAAATTAAAACCCGCATGGTGCCCAGCCTCGCCATAGCGCTGCCCGTATTCCTGCTGGGATTGGGTGTTTACATTGTCTTTGCATTAATAATGGTGTTTTTTCGCGCTACCTATGTGGATTTCTGGGGTGTGGTATTATGCGTCGCCCTGATGTCTATATCCGGTTTGTTTTACATCATCGGCGGACAGTTTTTGATCAGCAAATTGTGGCACCTGGTACCCATTTCAGGTTACGGCAGCGGGCCCGACGCCGCCAAGTTTTTGGTACTGCCCGTCATTATCGGCGTGGTTAGCGGCGCTGGCGCCAGCATCCGCTGGTATCGCACCATTTTTCTGGAGGAAATGGGAAAGGATTATGTCCGCACCGCCCGCGCCAAGGGCTTGCCAGAAAGTATCGTGTTGTTCAGGCATGTGCTCAGGAACGCCATGATTCCGATACTCACCGGTGCAGTGGTGGTGATCCCCCTGTTATTTCTCGGTAGTTTTATCGCCGAATCTTTTTTTGGCATCCCCGGGCTAGGCAGCTACACCATCGACGCGATCAACTCTCAGGACTTCGCGGTCGTGCGTGCCATGGTTTTTCTGGGATCGCTGCTTTATATCGTCGGGCTCCTATTGACCGACATTTCCTATACGCTGGTAGACCCACGGATAAGGCTGGAATGACCACGTCTTCCCAGAAACAGTCATGTCTTTCAAACCCGTAATTCTCTGGACAGATGCACTTGTTTACTTGCTGGTGGCGGTGATTATCGTCTTCGCCTGGTATGTGCGGCGCAATGAGCACTTGCGGGCGCCATGGCGGCGGGTCATACGTAGTGCCAGCGGCATGGTGTCGCTTACGGTGCTGATATTTTTTATTGCCGTTGGATTGCTGGATACCGTGCACTTACGTCCCGCGGTTGAGAAGAGTAACAGCGCCAATGGCGAAAGAATTTACAGCGTGGACGTGTTAAGCCTGTTTGACCTGATCGCAGGCCCATTACGCACACGCGTTGAAAAGACTTATTCCGCACCTTTTGCCGCATATCTGTATGCTAGAGAAACGGTAGAGCTTCCAGATGGCAAACAGGTGCGGGAATTCCCCCGACTTGAGTTTGGTGGCGCACATTTGCAAGATCCAGAAACACAGCTGGTCGCCGATGTCGTTCGGAGAGCAGGGGCGGGTGGTGGCGTGGGGCTTCTCCTTTGGGGCGTGGTTGTCGCCTCGTTAACTACGGTATTGGCTCGCCGTGACGGTAAAAATTTTTTACCAGCACTTTTCAACATCTGGCGGGGCACTACCGAAGTTCCATGGAAGGCCATTTGCGGCATGCTTGCGTTGATACTGTTACTATTGGGTGCTGCGCTTGCATTATGCGGCTATTACCATATCTTTGGCACCGACAAGGTGGGCCAGGACGTATTTTACCAATCGCTGAAAAGTATTCGTACGGGACTTGTGATCGGAACGCTTGCTACGCTCATGATGCTGCCGTTTGCGCTGTTTCTTGGCATCATGGCAGGCTATTTCCGCGGCTGGGTGGATGACGTTATTCAATACCTGTACACCACATTGAGTTCAATCCCTAGTGTCTTGCTGATCGCCGCGACGGTATTGATGATACAGGTATACATCGAGACCCGGACCGAGTTGTTCGATACTATTGCTGCACGTGCTGATCTGCGACTGCTGTTTCTTTGCATCATACTTGGAGTTACCAGTTGGACCGGTTTGTGCCGGTTGCTGCGCGGCGAAACCTTAAAGTTGCGTGAAATGGAATATATCCAGGCCGCTCAGGCATTCGGTGTTTCTCACTGGCGTATTGTCAGCCGTCACATTCTTCCCAACGTGATGCACATCGTCCTGATTTCTACGGTGATGGATTTCAGCGGACTGGTTCTGGCGGAGGCGGTACTGTCTTACGTGGGGGTAGGGGTGGATCCCTCAACAATTAGCTTTGGCACGATGATCAATGCTGCACGACTGGAAATGGCGCGTGAACCGATGGTATGGTGGGCGCTGCTTGCAGCCTTTGGTTTCATGTTCGCGCTGGTCTTGAGTGCCAATCTTTTTGCCGATGCGGTACAGAATGCGTTTGACCCTCGCGTCAAGATATTGCCAGCAAAAGCTGGAATATTGCCTCACAGAAGACGCAGAGAAGAGTCGAAAGGCAAATCAGTTTCCTCTACGGTTGAGGATTCCTTTTAGTCATGAGTCCTCTGCTGCGAATTGACAACCTCGAAACCGTGCTTCACACCGGCTCGGCACCGGTATGGGCGGTGGATGGGCTTACGCTGCATATTTTGAAGGGGGAAACCTTCGCGCTGCTGGGAGAATCGGGTTGCGGCAAATCCATGACGGCCCTTTCGGTTATGCGGCTGTTGCCAGAGGCAGGTGAGATAATCGCAGGGTCAATCAGGATAGGCGAAGAGGATTTGCTCCTGTTGCCGGAGGCAGCAATGCGCGGCGTTCGTGGGAAGCGAATCAGCATGATATTCCAGGAGCCAATGTTAAGTCTGAACCCGGTAATGACGGTGGGGGACCAGATTGGCGAAGTATTGAAGCGGCATTTCAATCTGCGCGGCCTATTGGCACAGGAGCGCATACTGGAAATATTGAATCAGGTGGGAATATCCGATGCATCACGCCACATGACTGAATATCCGTTCCAGTTTTCGGGCGGAATGAAGCAACGCATAATGATTGCCATGGCGCTGGCTGGAGAGCCGGATCTCCTCATTGCCGATGAGCCTACGACTGCGCTGGATGTTACCATTCAAGCTCAGGTGCTGGATCTCATGCGTGATTTGCAGCAACGCGCGGGCATGGCGATTCTACTCATAACGCATGATCTGGCCGTGGCTGCGCAAATGGCGCATCGGGTCGCGGTGATGTACGCAGGTGAAATTGTAGAGACGGCCATGCGCGAAGATTTTTTCAGTGGTCCGGCGCATCCTTATTCGCAGAAGTTATTTGATTCCCTGCCGGGAAAAGCCAAGCGTAAACAGGGGCTAAGGTTGGCGGCGATTGGAGGAAACGTCCCGCCACTATCGCGGGAATTCGTCGGTTGCCGTTTCGCCGACCGTTGTGATCATGCCTGGGAATTGTGCCATGAGATCGCACCGAGATGGAGCGTGGTGGCCAGCGGACATCAGGTGAGATGTCATCTTTTTAATAAAGATGCCACCCAGGGCATTGAGGGTCCGGAGTTCCCGAGTCGGGGATTAGAAGCCGGCGTTCATGATTTGGAAAGATCAGAAGGGGATGAATCTCAGCCCTCGTTGAGTTCCGAATCCCGGATTTCCCATCCCTGTTTATTGTCGGTCACCGGTCTCAAAGTTTACTTCCCGATACATAAGGGTTTAATGAAAAGTACCGTGGGATATGTCAAAGCGGTAGATGACGTATCGCTCAAAATTCAGCGGGGCAAGACGTTGGCGCTGGTGGGAGAATCGGGTTGTGGTAAGACCACGGTCGGAAAGGGTATTTTGCAATTGATTTCACCCTCTGCGGGCAGCGTGCGGTACAACGGCGTGGAGCTGGTGGGGTTGGAACGCAATCGCTTGCGAAAGATGCGTGCCGAATTCCAGCTTATATTCCAGGATCCCTATTCATCGCTTAATCCGAGAATGCGTATCATCGACATCATTGAGGAAGGCATGAATGCCCTTCGCATTGGTAAAGACAGCAACGCAGGGACTGCGGGGGATCAATCCGGTGTTCCAAAAGGAAGAAAGGTAGACGCTCTCCTGGATAGTGTTGGGTTGCCACCGGAGACCAAATGGCGTTATCCGCATGAATTTTCCGGTGGTCAGCGCCAGCGTATCGCTATCGCCCGTGCTTTGGCGGTAAATCCCAAGCTAATAATTTGCGATGAGCCGACCAGCGCATTGGATGTATCAGTACAGGCCCAGATTTTAAACCTGCTGAAGGATTTGCAGGCCAATTTAAAGCTTGCATATTTATTTATCACTCATAATATCTCGGTGGTGGAATACATCGCCGATGAGGTGGCGGTGATGTATCTCGGAAGAATTGTAGAGCGGGGGAGTGTCGACGAAGTACTGGACAATCCCAAGCATCCCTATACTCAGGCCCTGTTATCTGCGGTGCCCGTGATCGACGTCGAATCAAAACGTCAGATTATCCGGTTGCGGGGAGATCTGTCTTCACCCGCCAATCCTCCGACCGGCTGTCACTTTCATCCTCGTTGTCCCCACGTCATGCCGATATGCCGTAAGACCTATCCCGAGACAAGTATGTTCAGTTCAACCCATACGGCGCGGTGTTATCTTTATCCGCCAGAACAAGACCCAGAATGAGGAATACTCGATGATGATCGATCAGGAAGTGGCACGGCGCCGCACGTTTGCCATTATTTCTCACCCGGATGCGGGGAAGACCACACTTACAGAAAAGTTGCTGCTGTTCGCCGGCGCAATTCATATCGCCGGCAGCGTCAAGGCGCGGAAGGCTAGCCGCCATGCGACCTCTGACTGGATGGAGATCGAGAAGCAGAGGGGTATTTCAGTGGCCAGTTCGGTAATGCAGATTGAATACCAGGGCTGCGTCATCAATCTGCTGGATACGCCTGGCCATCAGGATTTTTCCGAAGACACCTATCGAGTGCTGACCGCGGTGGATGCGGCGTTGATGGTGATCGATGCAGCTAATGGTGTAGAGGACCAGACACTGCGTTTGCTCGAAGTATGTCGTGCCCGTAACACCCCTATTATCACTTTTGTAAACAAAATGGATCGTGAAGTGCGTGAGCCGCTCGATCTCATTGACGAGATCGAGCGAACGCTGCATATGGCGGCAGTACCATTCACATGGCCCATGGGCATGGGCCGCAGCTTTCATGGCGTTTTCGACTTGCAACGGGATCGCATGCGCGTGTTTCGTGCAGGAGCGGATAGGCTGGATAACGAGGACGAAATTATTGAGGGTCTGAACAATTCCGAAATCGCGCTACGCTTTCCAGATAATGCGGCCCGTGCGCAGCAGGAAATCGAATTGATACGCGGCGCCTCCCCGGAATTCAGTCAAGCGGCTTTTCTCTCCGGCCTTCAGACCCCGGTATTTTTCGGTTCAGCCATCAATAACTTCGGCATCCGCGAGGTGCTTGATGCGCTGGTCGATCTTGCGCCATCGCCCGGGCCGCGCATAGCCTTGCAGCGCGAGGTGCGGCCCGATGAACCAAGATTCTCGGGAGTAGTGTTTAAGATCCAGGCTAACATGAATCCGGCTCACCGGGATCGAATTGCCTTCGTGCGAATCTGCTCGGGCCGGTTCGAGCGCGGGATGAATTTGCGGATAGTACGTAACGATAAGGATATCCGCACCAACGGCGTAGTATCCTTTCTCTCGCAACGGCGTGAATTACTCGACGTTGCCTATTCGGGCGATATTATCGGAATCCCCAATCATGGGACGCTGCAATTGGGAGATACGCTGACAGAAGGGGAACGCCTGCAATTTACCGGTCTGCCCTTTTTCGCCCCTGAAATTTTCCAGACTGTCGAGATCGCCGACCCCATGCGCAGCAAGCAGCTCAAATTGGGGCTTGTCCAATTAGGCGAAGAGGGTGCGATCCAGGTGTTTCGGCCCCATGCCGGCGGCGCATTGCTGCTGGGTGCTGTGGGTACTCTGCAATTCGAAGTGGTAGCGCATCGGCTCAAGCATGAATACGGGGTGGAAGCACGTCTCGCTCCCGCAAAATATCAGATGGCACGCTGGGTCACTGCCGAGGATTCACGCGAACTGAAGCGATTCATTGACATTAACGCGCATCGTGTCGCCTACGATGCGGTAGACGCTCCTACCTTTCTCGCCTCGTTTGGCGCTGAATTGAGTGTAGCTCAAGAGAGCTGGGATTTTATTCAGTTTCACAGATTGCGTGAGCATGCGGGGCTGGTATTTCAGACTCATATGGATGGATAAACCGAAGGGCGCTTCACGTTGCGGATGTACGGCTCTCATGACGTTCAAAATTTCACCAGCGCCTGTTCGTGCAAGGACCATGCCGATGGGCAAGTGGCCGGAAATAAGGACAGGCGTTTTGTTTTATACTGCCGTTCCAGACGCTGTCAGTAGCAGTAAATGAATTGGAAAAGGTTGCACTTTCATTTGGATTAAATATTATGGCACCTTCAAAAAAGAAAGCCACGTCTGCCGAAAAAAGCAGAAATACCTGGTCTGGTCGGTTCGACGAGCCGGTGTCAGAACTGGTGCAGCGTTATACGGCATCTGTTGGGTTCGATCGAAGGCTGGCGGATTACGATATCCAGGGTTCGCTGGCTCATGCCACGATGCTAGCTGACGCCGGCATTATTAATGCGGCTGATCTGGCTGCCATCGAACGTGGCTTGAGCCAGATTCGAGACGAAATCCGCAGTGGCGAGTTCGTTTGGCTATTGGAACTGGAAGATGTGCATCTTAATATCGAAAAACGTCTCACAGCGCTGGTCGGTGACGCCGGCAAACGTTTGCACACGGCACGATCGCGTAACGATCAGGTGGCCACAGATATACGGTTATATTTGCGCGCTTCTATTGACGAGATAGTCAGGCTCATCCATGCGATGCAGCATGCATTGTTGGACCTCGCCGAGCAGCATGCATATACAGTGATGCCCGGTTTCACCCATTTGCAGGTAGCTCAACCAGTGGTTTTCGGGCATCACCTCATGGCTTATTTTGAAATGCTGAAGCGCGATGTAGAACGATTATCAGATTGCAGGAAACGTATGAATAAACTGCCGCTGGGGGCAGCGGCCCTGGCGGGAACGAGTTACCCAATCAACCGGGAAATGGTGGCGCGAGAGCTGGAATTCGACGGGGTTTGCGAAAACTCGCTGGATGCAGTTTCCGACCGAGATTTTGCCATTGAGTTTTGTGCGGCTGCAGCCCTCGTCATGACACATTTATCGCGATTATCCGAAGAATTGATTTTATGGATGAACCCAGCGTTCGGTTTCATTGATCTTGCCGACCGATTCTGTACCGGTTCATCCATCATGCCTCAAAAAAAGAATCCTGATGTGCCCGAACTGGTGCGCGGTAAAACCGGACGCGTGAACGGCCATCTGGTTGCGCTGCTCACATTGATGAAGGCACAGCCCTTGGCCTATAACAAGGATAATCAGGAAGATAAGGAACCCTTGTTCGATACGGTAGACACGCTTACGGACACGTTGCGTATTTATGCCGACATGCTGGCAGGGGTTCGTGTTAACGCGGATGCAATGCGTAACGCAGTGATGCGCGGTTATGCGACGGCTACCGATCTGGCCGATTACTTGACAAAAAAGGGTATGCCTTTCCGCGAAGCGCACGAAGCTGTGGCGCGAGCGGTGCGTTTTGCAGAACAGAGCGACCAGGATCTGGGCGCACTTACCCTGGACGAGTTACAAAAATTTTCTCACTTTATTGACGAAGATATTTTTGACGTCCTTACCCTGGAAGGCTCCATCAATAGCCGCAACCATATCGGCGGAACGGCCCCGATACAAGTGTGCGAGGCAATCACGCGCGCAAGGAAGTGGTTATCTTGAACTCTGCACGATGCGGGTTGTAGCACGAAAACCCCGTCGGGTCCGCGTGAGACTTATTCAAGCTCTTTAATCCGACACCGCTTTAATTCGCGAACTTATGTTTCCCCCCTGGATAGATATCGCCGCACAAATTTCCCTTGCAACGGAGATGCCGTTTGTTGCGGAAAAAATCTCTTCCATTGGCGGAGGGTGCATCAATGAAACCTATCGGATTGAGGGCAACGGTCAACGATTTTTCGTTAAATTAAACATTGCGGACGGCTTGGATATGTTCGCGGCCGAAGCGGCAGGTCTCCTGGAAATTTACGGCTCCCGCACATTACGTGCCCCCATCCCAGTGTGCTGGGGGAAAAACAGATTTAAAGCGTGGTTGGTGCTGGAGTACCTGGCAATGGGAGGGTTTTCCGCCGCCGACGCTGCTGCCTTAGGTTCCGGACTTGCAGCGATGCATCGCCTATCTTCAGAAAAATTTGGCTGGGAGCGTGAAAACACCATTGGTGCCACGCCGCAAATTAACGAATTGTCGTCTGATTGGGTTTCGTTTTGGCGAAAATTCCGCTTGGGCTATCAGTTGAAATTAGCTCACGTTAACGGACACACGGGGAAATTGCAGACCCAAGGCGAGCAACTGATGGCAAAGTTGGAATCTTTTTTCCCGGGGCCGAAACCAGCCGCCTCGTTATTGCACGGCGACTTATGGAGCGGCAATTACGGTTTCGATAGCGCAGGCCAGCCAGTGCTTTTCGACCCCGCCGTATATTACGGCGACCGCGAGACTGATATTGCCATGACCGAACTCTTCGGTGGGTTCTCAGCTGTTTTTTATGCGGCTTACCGGGAGGCCTATCCACTTGATCCTGGCTACGCCACTCGCAAAACGCTCTACAATCTCTATCACATACTTAATCATCTCAACCTGTTTGGCGGTGGTTATCTTCATCAGGCGGAACAAATGATGAGCAGACTGCTTGCAGAAATTCGCTAGGGCCAAACGGCGAAAAACAGATATTGCCTGCAGCGAATCAGCCCGGAATGTCGAGCTGCAGCGTTAGCAGTCACCGAATGAATATTCGTGGTCTTGCAATAAGAGGTTTTGGTTCAGAATTCCAGCGGATCTACGTCCAGCAACCATCGCACCTTCTGGGCGGGAAGCGTGTCGAGTTTAGTCCGCCATTCGGCAAGATATCCCTGTAATTTTTTGCGCGAGGTGGATTGTATAAGAAGGTGCGCACGCTCCTGTCCTTTTAACCGCGCCATTTGTGCCGGAACCGGATCAAATATCTCAACAGATTTCGTTATCCTCGCTATCGCTGCGGCACGGGTAAGAAAATCCATCGCAGCATCAATCCGGGGTGCCTCCGCGTGCAATAGGGCCTGATAGACGAATGGCGGAAATCCTGCCATTTTTCTTTCCATAAGCAGTGTTTGCGCAAACGCGTCGTAGTCATGCTGCCGTAGCGCATCATATAATGGATGACCGGGGAATTCAGTTTGAACCAACACTTCTCCCGGAAGGCCGGCACGTCCGGAGCGGCCGGCTACTTGCATCAGCTGTGCAAACAGGCGTTCCGACGCACGAAAATCGGTGCTAAATAGCGAAGCGTCGGAATTCAAGATGCCTACCAGGGATAACCATGGAAAATCATGTCCTTTCGCGAGGATTTGTGTTCCAACCAGGATATCTATGCGCTGCTCTTGAATGTCCTTCAGTATTTCCTGCCACGCACCCTTTCGACGGGTACTGTCACGATCTATACGCACAATTCTCGCATCGGGAAAACGTTGGACCAACGCAGCTTCCACCCGTTGTGTTCCATGCCCGAAAGGGGCGATGTCCTGGTCGCCGCATTCGGGACAGACGAAAGGAAAGCGCTCCTGGTGGCCACAATGATGGCAGAGCAATTTTTTTTCGCTGAGGTGAACTACGAGGCGGCTGGCGCAGCGGTGACAGGTTGCCGCCCATGCGCATGACTTGCATAGCAGCACCGGCGCATAACCACGCCGATTAATGAACACCAGGCTTTGCTGATTTAACGCAAGACACTTCTCCAGCGCGGCGATCAACGGAACAGAGAGGCCCTCTTTGGTCTTGGCTGCGCGGGTGTCGATACAACGTACGACTGGTAGCATTGCGTTCTTAACCGCGCGAGAGGATAGGCTCAATTTAAGATAGCGGCCACTTATCGCGTTGTAGTAACTCTCAAGCGAGGGAGTTGCGGAGCCGAGTATTACCGGTGCGTTAACATGCTTCGCACGAAAGATCGCCACGTCGCGCGCCGAGTAGCGCAAGCCCTCTTGTTGTTTGAACGAGATATCCTGCTCCTCATCCACTATTATTAAACCAAGTTTTGGCAGCGGCGTGAATACCGCCAGGCGTGTACCCAGTATTATTTTAGCCTCACCCTGTTGAGCTTGGAGCCAGCCTCTCGCGCGCTCGTTAGGATTGAGCCCACTATGGAGGCTAACTAGCTGTACGGTGGGGAAACGCGCACGGAAGGTCGCTTCCAGTTGCGGTGTCAGATTGATTTCGGGAACTAGCACCAGCGTTTGCCGCCCTTGCCGCAGCAGCAACGAAATCAGCTGCAGGTATACCTCTGTTTTGCCGCTGCCGGTAATACCGTGCAACAGCCAGGTTTTGAACTCATTTATTCTGGCGCCAATGTCATGAATGGCATTTTTCTGGTCGGTGGTAAGGGTGGGAGCTTGCGAGATTTCGATAGCGGGTACATCTGTGGAGGTAAGTTCAGCCGATATTTCTTCAACCCAGCGTAGCATTATGAGTTCTTTCAGCGCACTGGGCGCACGCCGCGAAATCCGCTTCACCTCACCGATATTGATTACAGCCGATTCTCTCAGCTTTGCCAGCAAGCGACGCTTGACCATACTACGGGCTGAAATAGCAGATATATCGATAGCATGTCCTTCGGTGGTGAGGCGATATTGAAATGGAATGGAATAATCCAATACAAACGGTTTAATGCTGCGCAGTCTGCCGGGCAATCCGTTCATTGCCACCTCACCTAATGGATGATGGTAGTAAGTGCTGCAAAAACAGAATAGATCGAGCAATTCTTTGGGTATGGGAGGAATCTCACGCAATACGCATACGGCCGACCGGATTTTAGGAGAAGGGACGGAAGAGTGAGTAACCACTTCCATAATAATGCCGGTAACCAGCCTTCTTCCAAATGGAACGCATACTCGACCCCCGATGTCTTGCGCCGTTATATCCGGAGCAAGATATTCGAACAGGATATTCACGGGAACATCAAGCGCTACACGAATGATGGGCATATGGAAGGGAATGTCGAAATCAGATTTGGATTGGAAGGGAAAACATTATCCCTGAAAGTCTATAGCTAATTTGTTTTTCCTATTTGGGACGCAGTAACATATGAGCTTCTTGCAAAACTCCCGGGTGATCTGAGAGTAGGCATTGTTATTTACTGATCAAGATGACCTGAAGAGTAGTTTTGTTAAATTTCCTGACTCGTTTTGTTCAGGAACCCTGTTTTCGACCTC
>JACCWK010000069.1 GCA_013697655.1 Nitrosospira sp. | reverse complement strand
GAGGTCGAAAACAGGGTTCCTGAACAAAACGAGTCAGGAAATTTAACAAAACTACTCTTCAGGTCTCCTGATTAGTAATAACAATGCCTACTCTCAGATCACCCGGGAGTTTTGCAAGAAGCTCATTAATCTTTCAACTTTAGCAGCAGGTCCGCATCCACCCACACCGCGCCATGAGCGTCCCCCTCAAGCACAGTAAATGGCTGCGTGGGTTCACCTAGATCCGATAAAAGCAGGCGGGCGCCACTGAAATCCTGCAACCGGGTGTAATCGTTGACTGTAACTACTGTGTCAAGCCCGGCAGCAAGCGATGCCCTTATTCCGTTCTCCGAATCTTCTATCGCAATGCATTGGTGTGCCGGTAATCCAAGCCGCTCAAGCACCCAGAGGTAGATATCCGGTTCGGGCTTTTTCCCCGGGACGATGTCCCCTGCACCGATGACGTCAAACCAGCCAGGAGAATCTTCCCCGAGCGTAGATTTTAGCAGTGCAGTTACGTTTTCCGGCGTCGTAGTGGTTGCGATGGCAATTTTTATCTTGGAGTCGCGCAAATGCTGGATCAAGCGGCCAACACCAGGCCTTAATGGAATTTTGCCGCTTTCCAGCAAAGCTACATAATGTCTCGTTTTGGCCTTGTGCAAACTGGCTATCCAGCTATCCAACCCGGCTTTATTCGATTCGGCCGGCACGTATTTTTCCATGTAATGACGGATACGCTCCTTCCCACCGGTAACGGCCAGCAGCTCTCCATAAAGCTCGACATCCCATTCCCAGTCAAGACTGAGTTTTTCAAATGCGGCATTGAAAGCTAGGCGATGGCCATCCCGCTCGGTATCAGCCAGCGTACCATCAACATCAAACAATACAGCTCGAAGCGGGCTATATCTATCTATGCGCAGCGTCACTTTTATATCCCCTACTCGCGTGCGGCGAGTGCCGTGTCGTAATCATCGGTTTGAATCTCGCAACCTGGGACGCAGCTTGCACGTTGCAAACGGTCCGCAATTGCCATCCAGGCCGGCTCATCGGGAGGTTCTTCTATTAATAAGCAGTCGAAGCGCTCCTGATCGAATCGACGCAAGGTTGCATATAGCAGACTGCCGTAAACGTCGGGTTCTCGAGGCATGAAAAACCTGACAATATTTTTATTCTCTGGGCGGTCCCGGTTTTGGGTTGACCGCTCCATTATCACCACGCGCAATCCTTTCGCCTCCAATTCAAGAGCGCGCCGCCATAAAGCTTCCGTGGAACAAAGCTCCAGTGGCGTTGCCGGAGCGTAATGAGAAGCCAGGGAACCCGATACACGACCGACGTGATCTTTTCTATCTGGAAAAACGACATGCCCATGCAGCACTTCTACCAGCGCGTCCAACGGAATGCCGCCTGGTCTTAATACGATAGCAGTCTGATCGTTAAAACCTACAATTGTACTTTCCAGGCCGACCCTGCACGCCCCACCATCCAGAATCATGTCTACTGCATCGCCCAACTCCTCATGTACATGGGCTGCTGTTGTGGGGCTGACATGCCCAAACTGGTTGGCCGAAGGCGCGGCAAGCGCTCGTTCATGCCCCAATGCGTTCAGCAAGGCGAGGGCGATGGGATGATCCGGCACCCGTAGTCCAACGGTATCCTGACCGCCAGTTACAATTTTTGGGATGTGATGCCTGCGCGGCAATATCAAAGTTAATGGCCCGGGCCAAAAGCGTTCCGCCAGTTGCCATGCCTGTTTTGGTATTTCTTGCGCCCAATGATTTAGCTGGGATGGATCCGCGAAATGAACGATAAGGGGGTGCGTCGCAGGCCGCTTCTTGATATCGAATATGCGTTGCACAGCGGAGGAATTAGAGACATCCGCGCCCAACCCGTAGACTGTTTCCGTGGGGAAAGCCACTGTGCCCCCTGTCCTGAGCAGAGCGACAGCGACGGCAATCTGGCTATGAATATCCGGCGATATCATGATTTGTCTGACGATACACTTCCTCGCTGCGCCTCTGTAAAAAAACAAAACGTTAGCATGTACGAATCATTTTCGCGGACAGCAACGCATGGTCGGAAATTTTTGACCAGGGACGACCTTGATGCACCTGCGCCTTTACCACGTGAAAGCCGCGCATATAGATGCGATCAAGGCGAAACAATGGCAGCGCCGAGGGGTAGCTGCGGGCCGCCCTTCCTCCCGTCAATTCAAACGCTTCGATCAGATTAAGCCGTTCAACCAGAATACGGCTCGCCATTTCACGCCAATCATTGAAGTCCCCGGCAATGACCAGGGGCGAATGCGGGGGTACCAATTGCTCAATACGCTGTTCCAATGCCAATAATTGCTTCGCTCGCCCGCGCTTGAACAATCCCAGGTGAACACATACGCAATGCAAATTTTCTGGCCAGCCGGGAATGCTAATTTCGCAATGAAGCAGGCCACGACTTTCAAAACGATGCGCGGAAACATCCTCATTGTCCCAACGCGTAATGGGATAACGGCTCAGAATCGCATTGCCGTGATGCCCTTCATCGTATACCGCATTTTTTCCATAGGCAAAATCGGCCCAAACCGAGTCGGCCAGAAACTCATGCTGCGGGCTGCGCGGCCAATTATCGAAACGGGCGGCATGTCCAGTGTGCTTGCCGACCACTTCTTGCAAAAAAATAATATCGGCACCAAGAGTCCGCAAATTATCGCGCAGCTGGTGAACCATCATGTGCCGCTTGAAATGGGAAAAACCTTTGTGAATATTATAGGTAGCGATATGCAGCTTATCGGGCATGTGATGGAGCAACAGGGTTAACTGGACAGATTGCCCGGAAGTTGTTTATATCGGTATCGCGAGCTAACACCCATTTTCCATCCGACATTGAAAAATATGCCTATGAACCATTTTCAGCCTCATCTGCTCAAATTCATTGAGATCAACTATATAAGGAGTTGAGTCATGAAGACCGCAGAGCTGAACCTGCTGGATTGGCAGGAGCGCTTGGGCACAAAGACATCCTGTGCCCAAGCGCTTGCCCAGCAGCGTTGGCCACAGGGATTCCGCTGCCCCGCGCTGCGGGCACGACCACGGCTATGCCATTGCCACTCGCCATTCCTATGAATGCACGCATTGCCATTACCAGGCCTCGCTGACGGCGGGAACACTGTTTCATTCCACCAACCTGCCGCTGACCAAGTGGTTCTGGGCGATCTACCTGGCAGCCTCGGACAAGGGAGGCATTTCTGCCATGCGTTTGTCCAAACAGATTGACGTATCGTGGATCACGGCCAGCCGGATGCTGCGCAAGATCCGCATCGTCATGGGGCATCGCGACAGCGTGTACCGATTGCACGAACTGATCGAAATCGACGATGCGCTGGTGGGAGGGCGCCATAGCGGGGGAAAGCGGGGGCGCGGCGCCGAGGGCAAAACCCCGGTGCTGGTAGCGATTGAG
>JACCWK010000062.1 GCA_013697655.1 Nitrosospira sp. | reverse complement strand
CGCGCTGGATCCCCGAGGCCGATGGCCCCGCCTGGACCGATACCGACATGCTGATGCAGCAGATTGCCCAGCTCAACCGCGAAAAAGAAATCCTTCCTCCGCCAGGCGATCATGTCCATTGAGAGTTCAAGACAGTAGGAATGCAGCAGCATACGGCATAGATGGAATATCCCATTTCAATAGTAAGTCAACTGGCAGGTTAAGGAGAGAGTAAATGAAGAGATCAATGGCTACGGTTTTGATGAGTGCTGCGCTGGCCGTATCATTACCCGCCGGAGCACATACCGAAGAATATTTCGATTCCATCAATGCACCTCACGGGGGCCAGATGCGCATGGCAGGTCCTTATCATCTGGAGCTTGTCACCAAGGACAAGGAAATCGTGCTCTATGTGATGGATCACTCGGATCAAAAGATCAGCACCGAAGGCGGTGTAGGCAAGGCCGCTTTTCAAGTCGGCAAGGCCAAGCCCAAAACCTCGATCAAATTGGAACCGGCGGGAGATAACATGCTCAAGGGATCCGGAGATTTTTCCGTAACCCCCGAAGCGGTGATTATTGTTTTCCTCAAGTTGCCGGACCAAGAGGCGCAGTCCACACGTTTCACGCCCCTCAAGCCAAAGTCGAAGGTTAAGTCCACGAAGAAAACCCAGGGGGGCAAAGAATCAGCGGGAGACCATGGCGGACACCATCACCACATGCAACATTGACCCCCTTTCTGGCTAGAAGGGGCATTGGATACTGAAAACCCCAAAAAAGCTGTGCCATCGTAGGTACATCGGGGTGAATGCGCGTTCCCCTTTCCTTGGATTATGCGATTCCGGGAATTATCTCGTCACTTAGCGCGGCTCGTCGCCCTCTTTGTATATCTATACTCATTAATATTATCAACCCGATAATAAAGTATACGCCGGTAATTAGCATTGCAAGACGGTGGTCGCCACGTGAAATCCAGCTTACCAGTCCATACGTTACCGGGCCAAGTATTGACGACAGCTTTACCGCAAAGCCCCATAGACCAAAAAATTCTGCCCGCCGGCTGCTGGGACTGAAATATCCAACTAAAGCCCTCCCCGCTGATTGAGATGCGCCAAGGCAAAGGCCGGCAATGTTGGCGGCCAGCCAGAACATACCGCGGCTATCGGCCATCCACGCCACAAGCACCATGACTATCCATCCTACAAGGGTCAGTGCTATGGTAAGAATATGGCCCATCCTATCCTGCAGACTGCCGAATGCAAATGCACCCGCCGCCGCAGTGATATTTACCACCAGAACCAGAAGCATGGTGTCGCCTGTATTGAAGCCCATCACTTGCTGAGCGTAGATCGCTGCCAACGTAATTACTGTCTGAATTCCCGCCTGATAGAACACAAGGCAGGCAAGAAACCTACCCAAATCGCGGTAATCGCGCACATGCTTGAGCGTGTCTCCCAGCCGCGCGAATGCTTCGCGCACTACACTGCGTCCGGCAAGATGCTCCTGAGGTAGAGCCCGCTCTTTTAGATAAAGAAAGGTCGGAATACTTGAAACGGCAAACAACGCTGCGGTTATCAGCATGGTTATCGGCACAAACTGAGCAGCTTGTATTCCCTCCCCCTGCGCCCATGTCACATATGCAAGTGAACAACCCAGGCTGACGAGCCCGCCGATATAGCCGAAGCTCCAGCCCCAGCCGGATACCTTCCCCAGTGCTTTGGCCTGCGCCAGCTCCGGCAGAAATGCAGCAATTAGATTTTCACCGCAACCAAAGAAAAAATTGGAGAGAACTATGAGCACTACAGCCAACCAAAGATCCCCCGGGCCGACAGAGGAAAGCATTGCAGTGAAAACCACACAGCCTATAGTCGTGAAAAACAGCAGCCTTTTCTTCACCGCGTATGCGTCAGCATATGCTCCCAGCACAGGTCCTGCCACAATAACAAGCGCATACGAAAGTGCCAGCGCTGCAGTCCATGCAAATGTTCCCCATTCCTGGTTGTTTGTCACGGCCGCAACAAAATAAGCGTTGAAGATTGCAGTGATTACAACTGTGGTATAGCCGGAGTTGGCGAAATCGAACATCGCCCATGACCAAGCTTCCCGCCGGCTAACCCCTGCGGCGAGATAGCGCGATTGGTCTTCTATAGCCATGAACGCCGCAAAAGCATCAGCCAATTATAGTGATTACGCATTTCCTAACCCAAATTCAATTTGCAATTATAGGCCCATAAGGCTCTAAAACGCCTTCAACCTCACAACCAATGACTTGTTCCAAGCCGCCACGTCCAAGCTTGGCAGTAAGTGCTACTCGCTGAACAGCTCAGGATGATAACCCTTTGAGTGGACTCAATTACATCTATCTGGGAGGCTATTTCTCCACAATACATTAACTGTTATTGGCTAGATGTCCGGCGTCAATTATCTTGACCGGTTGACGTCAATTACCTTCGACCTTAAAGAGAAGGATGTAGGAGAATGGCCCATATAGGTGCATTAAACGGTATATCCCCGGTGTGCTTCACCTCGTTTAATTTCTATGCAAAGGGGGTAGTAAAACGTACCCCATAAATGGATGTACTTCAGTCCAATAGTAAATGCTAGCCATGGAGCTAATATGACTAGATCGCTCACCGTCACTTGCCAACAACATCAACAGCGTGGAAGGTGTGCACATATAGGAAACACTATGCTTTACGATTTGTTAATGTTCCCGATTATTGGATGGGAAATGATCACAGTCCCCAGAGAGGGACTTGTTTGTATTCGCTTCCCTTTTTTAACCTCAGAAATGCAGCACTTATCTAAGGCTGATCCAGGTAGATCGTACGTTATGCACACCGAGCAAGCTCGCGAGCTAAGAGATGCGCTATGCTCAGCAATTCAACGCATCGACGCCTACGACTTAGCGTCTATTCAATCGCTGAAACCGCCAAGGATTATCGAACAGGAACATCAGAAAGAGGAAAAAGAAAGGTGGCAACACGATAGGCGCCGGTTGGAGAGACGCAATAAGAGATAAGATTCGGTAGAGTAAAGTGGACCCCTCAGTCAAGACAATATTAAGCCGAGTTTAAGAGGGTAGCCGGTCACATGCAGCGGAACGGCGCTGCCCCGGTTTTGCTTCTGTTTCTACTTCTGTTTCTGAGCGAGATTTCTT
>JACCWK010000061.1 GCA_013697655.1 Nitrosospira sp. | reverse complement strand
CGCGCTGGATCCCCGAGGCCGATGGCCCCGCCTGGACCGATACCGACATGCTGATGCAGCAGATTGCCCAGCTCAACCGCGAAAAAGAAATCCTTCCTCCGCCAGGCGATCATGTCCATTGAGAGTTTAGTCGCCAAGGACAGTGAATCTTTCGCCGCGTTTCTGCCGGTAAACGTGGAGGGCTATTCAAGGTGCTAACGTTGTAATCTATGCCTTTACCCATTCAATGATCGGTTGCCATTGCGGCAGATCGCGTTCAGTTTGGTAGGGGGGAAGGTCAAAAATGCCCTTGCCATTGAAAGCAGCATTGACATATACCATGGTATCTCGCAGATAAGTGAGAACAGGCAGATCATACTGCTTGAGAAATTGCTCCAGCGTCGCAGCTGCCCGGGTACGGGGATCTACGCGCATTCCAATAATACCAATAAAAGATCTATGCTTCCGCACCGTTTTTTCTTCCATTAAACGATCTAGAAAATCCCGGGTGGCGGACATGTCGAATACCGATGGCTGCACCGGCACAATGATCTTCTGCGCTAATTTCAACGCGTGGGCTAGATTCTTGCCGTGCATGCCCGCCGGAGAATCCATTACAAGCCAATCGCTGTTTTCCGGAATATCCGGATGGATTTCATCGCGCTCAGCATCAAGACTGGCAATGCTCGGGAACTCGGCGGGACGCAACGCGAGCCACTCCAATGATGATTTTTGGCGATCCATGTCCCACATCACGACCCGCTGATTCTGATCGGCAAGATAAGCAGCCAGATTGGTTGCCAGAGTCGTTTTGCCGCATCCTCCTTTGGGATTTGCCACCAGAATTGTTCGCATAAGTTAACCTGTCTCGCCTCGTTTATCCATTAACTTTTGCTGCTGAGCGCGAATGCCACTCGCAGCACCTTCCCCCTGCCCCACGCGTGCAGACGTTTGCAAGAAAGTCTCTATTCCAGTATCAGTTGCCGCAGCCGACTCGGAGACTGGCAACAATTCCATAGTTTCATTTGACTCAAGTAGCGACCCAAGCTCCTCCAACGGTGGTAATTCCTCCAGCGAGCGCAGATTGAGATCACCAAGGAAATCCGTAGTGGTGACATACAAAGCGGGTCTACCCGGAACATCGCGATGTCCAACGGCGCTTATCCAGCCTCGGGACTCCAATGCTTTGAGCACCGGACCGGAGACCGCGACACCGCGGATCTCCTCAATGTCGCCGCGCGTCACCGGTTGGCGGTATGCAATAATGGCAAGTGTTTCCAATACCGCGCGCGAATAGCGAGGTGGCTTTTGCGGGTTAAGGCGGTCCAGAAATTTCTGCATTTCAGGCCTCGCTTGGAAGCGCCACCCGGTGGCAACATTCACCAATTCCACCCCTTTATTGTCCCAATCATGCCCTAACTCTTCCAGCAGCCTGCGCAGCACTTCTGCACTCAGCTCTTCGTCAAACAGTTTTTTTAGCTCGGCCACCGACAGCGGGTCCTGACTGGTAAGCAATGCCGCTTCCAGAATTCTTTTAACTTCGCCCGGACTTAATACTCCGGCGGAACTAGATGCTCGTAAGGCAGCTGATTGCTCTGACATAAATAGTCCCGAAGATTTGAGTCTGGGTAACCTCCACCTGATTCTCCCTCACCAGTTCCAGCAACGCAAGAAAGGTAACCACTACTTCTGCTACAGAGGCGGTGGAATCGAATAATTCATCAAAAGCAATGAATTGATGTTTCTGCAATTGGCGCAAAATGCGACTCATATGCGAGCGAACTGAAAGTTCCTCCCGCGTGATCCGATGTTGGCGATTCGCCTGTGAACGCGTAATCAACGTAAGCCAAGTATTGTGCAGGTCATCCATGCTGACATTCGGCAGACGTTTGACCGCCACCTGATCAATCCATACCTGCACCCGCGAAAAGTCCCTCCCAGCCTGTGGTAATTCATCGAGATGCTGCGCAGCAAGTTTCATTTGCTCGTATTCCAGCAGACGACGCACCAGTTCAGCGCGCGGATCATTATCCTCTTCGGCTCTTGCGACAGGGCGCGGCAGTAGCATTCGTGATTTGATTTCAATTAGCACGGCCGCCATCAGGAGGTATTCCGCTGCCAATTCCAGTTGGTTGGCACGCATCATCTCGACATAAGACATGTATTGCCGCGTAAGTTCCGCCATGGGGATATCCAGCACGTCTAAATTGTGCTTGCGAATTAGATAAAGCAGCAAATCAAGAGGGCCTTGGAAAGTATCGAGAAATACTTCCAATGCGTCCGGCGGAATGTATAGATCCCGCGGCATTTCCTTCAGCGGTTCACCGTGGATTCTTGCGACGGGACCAGCGACGGCAGGACAAAGGAAATCGTTCATTTAGCGCCTGAGATATCGTTACAGGACAGATTCAATCAGTAAACCTGAAACAAAACGTACAATGATTGGATTGGCATCGGACAAGGCATAAGTAGACATATAATTATCATGATCGACCAGTCAGGCTGTATGGCAGCAATCGATCATTTAAATAGAGCAACATTCCAACCACCTCGACAGCTTGTTGCCTCAAGAATAATTCAGCCCCATCGCTTCCCTGACATCACGCATGGTTTCCTGCGCCAGTTTGTCTGCTCTCTCACATCCGTCTGCAATGATATTACGCACCAAAGTGGGGTCTTCCTCGTACATTCGAGCACGCTCGTGCATAGGTTGCTGTTCCGCAAGTATTGCATCGATAACCGGCTGCTTGCATTCAAGGCAGCCGATACCTGCACTCGTACACCCTTGCTGGACCCAATCCCTTGTTTCCAGATTCGAATAAACGAGATGAAATTGCCATAGAGGACACTTGGCAGGATCGCCCGTATCGGTTCTCCGAACCCGCGCCGGATCCGTTGGCATGGTCCTAATTTTCTTGATTACGCTAGCCTCATCTTCCCGCAGGTTTATAGTGTTGTTATAAGACTTGGACATTTTCTGCCCATCCAGCCCCGGCATTTTTGATGCGTGGGTAAGCATGACTTCAGGCTCGGAAAGAATCATCTTGCCGCCCCCCTCAAGATAGCCGAACAACCGTTCCTGATCACCCATGCTCAAATTCTGTTGCTCATCCAGCAGCGACTTCGCGGCCGCCAGTGCCTCATTGTCCCCATGTTCCTGGTATCGATTTCGCAACTCGCGGTAGACTCTGGACTTCTTGGAGCCAAGCTTTTTAATTGCCGATTCGGCTTTTTCCTGAAATCCTGGCTCCTTGCCGAAAATATGATTAAATCGCCGTGTGATCTCTCGGGTAAATTCGATATGCGGCGCCTGGTCTTCTCCTACCGGCACACGAGTAGCCCGATAAATGAGAATATCCGCGCTTTGAAGCAAAGGATAGCCGAGGAACCCGTACGTACTTAACTCTTTCTCAGACAATTTTTCCTGCTGATCCTTGTAGGAAGGGACGCGTTCCAGCCAGCCAAGCGGGGTGATCATGGAGAGCAGCAAATGCAACTCAGCATGTGCAGGCACCCGCGACTGAATGAACAATGTCGCTTGTGCTGGATCTACCCCAGCCGCGAGCCAATCTATTACCATGTCCCAGACATGTTTTTCGATGACTTCCGGGGTGTCGTAATGTGTCGTAAGAGCATGCCAGTCTGCGACGAAGAAAAGGCACTCGAACTGGTGCTGCAGCTCCACCCAGTTTTTTAGCACCCCGTGGTAATGCCCCAAATGCAGGCCCCCGGTGGGACGCATACCCGATAAAACTCGATCAGTGAACATGTTACGGCATCCTTGGCAGATCTTTGATCTTACGTTTACTCAACTTTCGAGTCCAAAAAACCATATTATCATTTGTTTCGTAATTTCGATAAAAGGCCCGATAATGGCACCGAGAACGCCAGTAACCAATAGAAACAGCAGGATCATAAAGCCATAAGGCTCAATCTTCGAAAAAGTATGCGCCATGCGGTGGGGCAGCAGGCTTGCCGCGATGCGGCCACCATCCAGTGGCGGGAGTGGCAACAGGTTCAGCACCATCAATATCACATTAATATTGATTCCTGCTGCACCCATTAATACCATGGGTCTGGCCAGATCGTTCTGCGGGAAGGAGAAGCCGAGTTTGATCACCAATGCCCACAGTAATGCCATGAAAAGATTCGCGCCCGGTCCAGCCAGCGCCACCCAAAGCATGTCCTGTTTCGGACGGCGTAGTGCCGCGAAGTTGACTGGCACCGGTTTCGCCCAACCGAACAGAATTCCCCCTAGCAACAGCGTCAATAGGGGAAGCAGGATCGTCCCCACTGGATCAATATGCCTGATCGGATTCAGGCTGACGCGCCCTTGCGTGTAGGCGGTAAGATCGCCGAAGTGCTTGGCTACGTAACCATGTGCGGCCTCGTGCAAGGTAATGGCAAAAATAACCGGTAGTGCATAAATGGCGATATTCTGAATAATGCTATCCATGCACGATCCCGAAAGGCGCTAGACTGCCTTTACCCAGGCGTGTCAACTTTGGTGTGTCGCCCGTCAGATCGATGACGGTGCTCATTTCGAGGCCGCAAGCGCCGCCATCCAGAACCAGTTCCACGTGATGTTCGAGGCGGTCACGAATTTCTCCGGCATCGTTGAGAGGAAACTCATCTCCCGGCAAAATCAAAGTGGAACTCAACAGGGGTTCATTCAACTCTGTCAGCAGTGCTTGCACCACCGGGTTATCAGGGATTCGCAGCCCGATGGTGTTACGTTTTGGATGCAGTAACCGGCGCGGTACCTCGCGTGTGGCCTGAAATATAAAAGTATAGCTGCCAGGTGTACTGGCCTTGAGTAGCCGGTATTGGCTATTATCGACTTTGGCGTATTGCGAGATTTCAGATAGATTCCGGCACATCAGCGTAAAGTGATGTTGTTCATCCACTTGCCGTATGGCGCGAATGCGTGTCATCACGTTCTTGTCTCCCAACTGCCCGCCTAATGCATAACAGGAGTCGGTTGGATAAACGATTACGCCACCAGCGTGCACAATAGCAACCGCCTGCCTTATCAGACGCAACTGGGGGTTCTCTGGATGAATGGAAAAGAATTGAGCCACGCGGGAAACAGCTTTTAATTTTGTTTTTAGGGCGCTACCAAAAATTCAAGTCTAGCAGTCTGTCGGACTTAAAGGAAATCGGCTGCAAAAGCGTCTGGCTGGTCTATATTTCGCCGCTTTTTCGACCAATAGAACAACTATTAGCCTTCAAAATCGTCAAAATCTATCCTTACTCAGTCGCTTTTTCGCTTCGATTCTTCAAGTCCGACAGGCCGCTAGGGAAATTTATTTTCCCATTTGCCACCAAGGAGGCAAAACACCAAATCGCACAATATTTGATAGCTAGCAATTGATGCGTCGTGACATTTATTTTTAACAGCGATGTATGGCAACAGCAATAAAAAATTTTTGAAATATGCAATTAATTGTTTGAGTTGCAGGCGACATGTGCACCCTGATTACATTACCCGGTTCCAATCATGCCATACCGGAGTACAGTTGGGCGGTAATTCAGGCATTCGGCCCAAATCAAAATAGCTCTCGCCCGGCCCATGGAAATCCGACCCGCGCGAAGCCAGTAAACCCATGCGCTGGCTATGACGCGCGAACAGCAAAGATTGTTCTGGCGTGTGACTGGCAGTGATGACTTCGACTGCTTCTCCACCCAGAGCGAGAAATTCCAGCAGTAATTCATCCAAGGCATCCTTGCCTAGTTTGTAGCGCGCAGGATGAGCAATCACGGCTCTGCCGCCGCTGCTGCGAATCCAGGCTACTGCATCGCTTAACGGAGCCCACTGATGCGGTGCGTATCCCGGTTTACCCTTAACCAGATATTTCTTGAATACCGATTTCATATCCTTCGCATAGCCTTGCTGAACCAGAAAACGAGCGAAATGAGTACGGCCGATCAGTCGCCCCTCGCCAGCATGAGCATAAGCGCCTTCCAGACTGCCATGGATCCCGAACTTATCAAGTTGTGCAGCAATTTTGCATGCGCGCACTGTCCGCCCATCGCGAATGGAGCTTAGGCCCCGCACCAACTGGAGATGGGCGGGGTCTATATTAAGGCCGACAATATGCAAGGTCTGACCGCGCCAGTCGACAGAAATTTCCACACCATTAATAAGGGTAATTTTTTTTTCGGCGGCGATACGGCGCGCTTCCTCCAATCCTCCTATATCATCGTGATCGGTTAATGCCAGTACATCCACGCCACGAGCGGCGGCGTGCTTGACCAATTGGGTAGGCGTCAGCAAGCCGTCGGAAACCGTGGAGTGGCAATGGAGGTCGATGTTGGGCATAAGACGCTATTTCCCGCTAAATAAGAGACGCATCATAGCAAATTAGAGGGGGTATGAAAAATCAACCGCGCCGGGAGGATAGGAAAATCCTCTATTTCGGCAAGAAAGTGCATGCAAAACCCCATATGAGGCTTAATCTCCTCGTTTTGCATTTTGCGTAGTGAATGGCCCCAAGTCATTCGTGACATGTATTTTCGGGTAAAGTAGTGCGGGATATATAATCGTTACAAGTTTATAAATGGAACAAATGGATTTTCTGCCGATCTTCGTTAACGTTAAAAATCGTAATTGTCTTGTAGTCGGCGGCGGAGAAGTGGCGGCGCGCAAGATTGCATTACTATTCCGCGCAGGAGCTCAAGTCACGGTGATCGCTCCTGAACTTTGTACGGAACTAAAAGAGCAGTTGTGCGAGCAACCTTCACAAAGAACGATCATTCATCGCGCCGAAGCCTTTCGCCCCGCTCATCTCGGCGATGCTGTTCTGGTTATTGCCGCTACCGACGAGCCAGCGGTTAACCGGGAGGTTTCCGAAACCGCCATGCAACTGCGTATTCCTGTCAACGTTGTGGACAATCCCGATCTTTGTTCTTTCATCATGCCTTCCATTATAGACCGCTCTCCTATTTTGGTCGCAGTTTCGAGCGGAGGTACATCTCCGGTATTGGCGCGGCTGCTGAGGGCTCGTCTGGAAACGATGATACCGGCAGCCTATGGACGCCTCGCGGCCTCCGCCGCAAGTTTCCGCGAGCGGGTGAAACTGCATTTTTCACATCCGGTTAAGCGGCGTATATTCTGGGAAAGAGCTTTGCAGGGCCCATTCGCCGAGATGATTTTTGCTGGCAGGGAGCAGGCGGCACAGGATTATCTCGAGCGCTCGTTGGAAAGTGAAGCTGACGACATGCCGCAAGGAGAGGTTTATCTGGTAGGCGCCGGACCGGGAGATCCCGAGTTGTTGACCTTTCGCGCGATGCGCCTGATGCAGCAAGCAGACGTGGTGGTATACGACCGTCTGGTGTCGCCTGCAATACTTGATATGGTGCGGCGGGATGCATCTCGCATCTATGCGGGCAAAGAACGCAACCATCACGTGATGCCACAGGAGTCGATCAACGAATTACTGGTGAGACTGGCGAAAGAAGGCAAACGCGTGCTGCGGCTGAAAGGTGGAGACCCCTTCATCTTTGGCCGAGGCGGTGAAGAAATCGAAACGCTGTCCGGCCAGGGCATTCCCTTTCAGGTGGTGCCAGGCATAACCGCAGCATCCGGAGCAGCATCCTATGCTGGTATTCCGCTCACCCATCGTGATTATGCCCAGTCTTGCATCTTCGTAACCGGTCATCTCAAAGACGGCAGCGTGGATCTGGATTGGCAAATGTTGGCACGACCAAACCAGACCATCGTAATCTACATGGGTTTGCTCGGATTATCGGTTTTGTGCCGGCAACTTATTGCGCACGGACTGTCTGCCAGCACGCCTGCCGCTATCGTACAGCAGGCGAGTACTCACAATCAGAGGGTCCTGACCGGGACCCTTGAAACACTTCCCAAACTAACCGCTTCTGCTAATCTTACGCCTCCGACGCTCATTATCGTTGGCGAAGTGGTTAAACTGCATCGGTCACTTGCCTGGTTCGAGCCCGAAAGCGATTTACACGCTGGCGGACCTATAATGTCTAAAAATAGCCCCTAGAAAATAACGGCACTTTTTCAGTATAAAAAACGCCCCGAATCCGGGGCACCTTAGTGTTTCCGATCGACTACCCCACCGTTATTTATTCGGCTGCGGCGTGATGCGTAGGTATGGACGTGGCGCCTTATAACCCTTGGGGAATTTTTGCTTGATGACTTCTTCATCCTGAATGGTCAGCGGAATAATCACATCATCCCCATCCTTCCAATTGGCTGGAGTGGCCACCGAACAGCTATCTGTCAGTTGTAGCGCATCGATAACGCGCAACACCTCGTCAAAATTACGGCCTGTGCTCATGGGATAAGTGATGGTAAGGCGCACTTTCTTTTTAGGATCAATAATAAACAGCGAGCGCACAGTCATTGTTTCCGACTGATTTGGATGGATCATGTCGTACAGAATCGCAACTTTCTTGTCTACGTCCGCGACAATCGGAAAGCCGACAGTGGTATTTTGCGTCTCTTCAATATCTTTAATCCATCCCGTGTGCTTGTCCAATGGGTCGACCGATAACCCGATCGCTTTAACATTGCGCTTCTCAAATTCGGGCTTGAGTTTTGCAGTCATTCCCAGCTCGGTTGTGCATACAGGCGTGAAATCAGCGGGGTGCGAAAATAGCACCGCCCAGGAGTCGCCTATCCATTCGTGAAATTTAATCTTGCCGATCGAGGAATCTTGCTCGAAATCCGGTGCAGTGTCGCCCAAGCGTAAAGTCATGGCATCCTCCTTGAGATAAAGTTAAAAATTGGTGGAAAATTGATGACCTTAATATATCCTGACTGCTTCAATGACTCAACAATTATTATCGCAGTGTAGAGAACAAATAAACTGTCCGGGTCTGTAGCAAATGATCTGTCCGGTTTTATGCTATCCCGAAGGGGGGATAGCCATGAGACGGACGGAATGGTTACAGGAGACTCGGAAGATGAGATTTGA
>JACCWK010000038.1 GCA_013697655.1 Nitrosospira sp. | reverse complement strand
CCGCTCACATACTCCCAGCAGCCGTGCCGCCTCTTCCTGCGTCAGCCGCCCTTTATCCCATCCTGCATACGCTTCTTCAAATCTCATCTTCCGAGTCTCCTGTAACCATTCCGTCCGTCTCATGTCTGTCCCCCCTTCGGGATAGCATAAAACCGGACAGATCATTTGCTACAGACCCGGACAGTTTATTTGTTCTCTACATCTAAAACAAATTGGATTGCCGGGATTCGCCTTACTGCGTACAATTGCGTGCCACGCGCTTCCTTGTTTATGATTGATATTTCTTGTCGATTCCTCATCATCCTCCCCGACAAACCAGGTTAAATTTGTACAGTTGGGCTGTCAGCGGCGATGAAGTGGGTGCCTGAATAAAACTGGAAGCTGTAAAAGTAGAACAATCGGGGTGTAGCTCAGCCTGGTAGAGTACTGCGTTCGGGACGCAGGAGTCGGAGGTTCGAATCCTCTCACCCCGACCAATTTTTGATGCGGCAACGGAGATCACGCGTTGGGTAGACTGCTATTCTTTGCCCTTATTGCTGTGCTTGTTTTCTGGGCAATACGGAGCTATCGGCGCGGACTAAAAAAGCGGCAAGACGAAATTAATAAAGAGCCGCCTTCCATTGAAGGCGAGGATATGGTGCGTTGCATCCAGTGCGGCGTGCATTTGCCGAAAAGCGAAAGCATTCTTTCAGAAGGCAAGTTTTTCTGTAGCGACGAGCATCGTCGTTTGCATCTGCAACAGTAGATTTACCGCGGGAATTTGCGATGATTACGCAGCGTGGACTCGGGTATGTGAATGCCGGCCCGATACCAATCGATGGAAAGGGGTACCTGGACAACGTACGTTTTATTCCTTCACCCAATTGCGACGATCGTCCCATCGGCTGCGCCATAAATTTGCTGGTGATCCACAATATCAGCCTGCCACCGGATGAGTTTGGCGGTGATGGCGTGATTGAGTTGTTCACCAACCAACTCGATCCGAAAGCGCACCCCTATTACGATATACTCCATAATCTCAAGGTTTCCACACATTTTTTCATCCGCCGCGATGGCGAGATCATCCAGTTTGTTCCCTGCGACAAGCGAGCCTGGCACGCTGGAGAATCCTGCTGGCGGGGCAAGCCCCGCTGTAACGATTTTTCCATCGGCATCGAGCTTGAGGGCAGCGACACCACGCCTTTTACCGACATTCAGTATAAGAGGCTGGTGGCGCTCACCCAAGCGCTGCAGGATACTTATCCAATCACGCAAATTGCCGGGCATTCCGATATCGCAGCGGGCCGCAAGACCGATCCCGGTCCCTGTTTTGACTGGGTACGTTATCGTGCTGCATTGACTGGCCCCTAGCAGCCGATTTCCTTTAAGTCCGACAGGCTGCTAATGCGTCAGGAATTTCTCAAACGACGCCTTGGCCTCGCAGGTAATCTTCGTAGCTGCCCTTGAAATCAGTGATACCGTCCGGCGTCATTTCGATGATGTGGGTAGCCAATGAAGAGACGAATTCCCGATCATGCGAAACGAAAATCAGCGTACCCGTGTATTTTTCCAATGCGCCATTAAGCGATTCAATGGATTCCATATCTAGGTGATTGGTGGGTTCGTCCATAAGCAGCACATTATTTTTTTGCAGCATGAGCTTGCCGAACAGCATGCGTCCTTCTTCGCCACCGGAAATTACCTTTACTGATTTTTTCACTTCATCACCTGAGAACAGCAGCCTTCCCAGGACGCTGCGCACAGTCTGATCGTCATCGTGTTCCCGCCGCCACTGCGTCATCCAGTCCGTGAGCGACATGTCTGTTTCAAAATCGGCTGCGTGATCCTGCGCAAAAAAACCAGGACGCGCTTTTTCCGCCCATTTCACTTCTCCCGCATCGGGGGCCAGATCGCCTTCCAGGCAGCGCAGCAGTGTGGTTTTACCGATACCATTGGGGCCAATGATGGCAATTTTCTCGCCCGCTTCGACGTTCAGACTAAATTTTTTCAGCAGCGGTTTTTCCATTCCCGGGAAATGCTTGGTGATGCTTTGCACCGAGACCGCTAGGCGGTGCAGCTTTTCCCGATCATCCATTTCAAAGCGAATGTAGGGATACTGGCGGCTGGATGGCTTTACATCCTCCAGCTTTATTTTCTCTATCTGGCGTGCGCGGCTGGTAGCTTGCCGTGCTTTCGAGGCGTTAGCGGAAAAGCGGCTGACGAACGACTGCAACTCCGCGATCTGGGTTTTCTTCTTGGCATTGTCGGTGAGCATGCGTTCCCGTACCTGAGTGGATGCGGTCATGTAGTCGTCGTAATTGCCGGGGTAGATACGGATTTCGCCATAATCGAGATCCGCCATGTGTGTGCAAACGCTATTCAGAAAATGGCGGTCGTGAGAAATGATGACGATGGTGCTCTTGCTTGTGTTAATGACGTCTTCCAGCCAGCGGATGGTGTTGATATCAAGGTTATTGGTAGGCTCATCCAGCAGCAGAATTTCCGGATCGGCAAACAGCGCCTGCGCCAGCAATACACGCAGCTTGAATCCGGGCGCTATCGCGCTCATCAGGCCCTTGTGTTGTCCCATGGGAATGCCTACCCCCAGCAACAATTCTCCGGCACGCGCTTCGGCGGAATAGCCATCGAGTTCTGCGAAATGCGCCTCGAGGTCGGCGGCATGCATATAGTCGGCTTCGCTGGCGTCAGGATTGGCATATATCGCATCACGTTCTTCTTTCACGCTCCATAGTTCTTCGTGCCCCATCATCACGGTATCGATTACCGGACAATTCTCGAAGGCGAACTGATCCTGACGTAATTTACCCACGCGCTCACCGGCATCAACGCTGACATTGCCGGCAGTGGGTTCCAGATCCCTGCCGAGTATTTTCATAAAAGTGGATTTGCCGGAGCCATTGGCACCGATGAGGCCGTAACGGTTTCCGTCTCCGAATTTGACGGAGACATTTTCGAACAGGGGCTTGGCCCCGAACTGCATGGTAATATTGGCGGTGGTGATCAAAGCTTGTTCCTGAAAAAGATGGGAAAAAAACTCCCTATTTTATACGTTTTTTGAATTTGTGGTTTTAGAGCTTCTCAGAATAGATTTACAGAAATCCGTTTTTTAATCATGAACGGAATGCTCTTCGTGAATCTCTGAGTAAGTCTTCCGGATCGCGGGGAACACTTTCATGTCAAACCTATTCGGAGGTCCCCTCGGATCGCCTCTGATCCTGTATCATTGCGGTTTCAAAAATTACGTCCCGGCTTCATGAAAATTACTTTCCTGGATTTCGAGCAGCCTGTCGCTGAGCTTGAAGAAAAAATCGAGGAGCTGCGTTTTGCCCAGGACGATTCGGCGGTGGATATTTCAGTGGAAATCCTCCGTCTGCAAAAGAAAAGCCAATCGCTCACCAACGGCATATATGCGAAACTCACGCCGTGGCAAATTTCTCAGGTTGCGCGGCATCCGCAGCGTCCTTATGCGCTCGATTATATTCAGCATCTCTTCACCGACTTCGAGGAGCTTCACGGGGACCGAAGCTTTGCTGATGATCCGGCTATCGTAGGAGGTCTGGCACGGTTTGGCGGCCAGACGGTAATGGTTATCGGTCATCAGAAAGGACGCGACACCAAGGAAAAGATTCATCGTAATTTTGGCATGCCGAAGCCGGAAGGCTATCGCAAGGCATTGCGTTTGATGCGTTTGGCGGAAAAATTTTTCGTACCGGTACTCACTTTCATCGATACCCCGGGAGCTTACCCAGGCATAGGTGCTGAAGAGCGGGGCCAGTCGGAGGCCATCGGCAGAAACCTTTATGTTCTGGCGGAACTGAAAGTGCCGGTCATTTGCACCATCATCGGTGAAGGCGGCTCTGGCGGAGCGCTGGCGGTAGCAGTCGGGGACATGGTGCAGATGCTGCAATACGCAACTTACTCTGTCATTTCTCCCGAAGGCTGCGCCTCAATCCTGTGGAAAAGCGCGGAAAAAGCGCCGGAAGCTGCCGAGATTATGGGTATCACCGCTCATCGTTTGAAGACTATGGGACTAATCGACAAGATTATCAGCGAGCCTCCCGGCGGAGCCCATCGTGATTACCCTGCCATCATGCAATCGGTAAAAAAAGCATTACAGGAATCACTTGGGTACTTCCAGGCCTACTCCACAGAGGCGTTGTTGGAGAAACGCTTTGAGCGGTTGATGGGATATGGCAAGTTCAAGGAAGTCAAAATCAAATAGCATTTCCTGCGGGGCCGAAAATGTGTTGCGCGAACAGATTCGCTGCGGCGATCATCTGGTTGTAGCGTTGAGCGGTGGGCTGGATTCGGTCGTGCTACTGAATTTGCTCGCTTCGCTCTCGGTTCAAATGCGGTTCACGCTCTCCGCCGTTCACGTCAATCATGGCATTAGCGTCAATGCGGCTACGTGGACCAAATTCTGCCGTGCGCTATGCCGATCCAAAGGCATTCCCCTCGAAATCGCCCGGCTGAAAATCAACCGGGAATCCGGGGTCAGCCTTGAAGCTGCTGCTCGCGATGAGCGCTATCGAATATTCGCAAAACTGAAAGCCGATTATGTGGTACTGGCCCACCATCTGGACGATCAAGCTGAAACCCTGCTGCTGCAATTGCTGCGGGGCGCGGGGGTGAAGGGTCTGGGGGCGATGCCTGTAGTCAGGAATCCTGCGTCAGGAATTCAAAAGCAAATTTCAGGAACCAGAAGTGAGGAATCCGCGCGAGGGCCAAGGATATTACGGCCGATACTCGACGTGTCACGGCGCGAGATCGAGAGCTACGCTGTGGAAAATGCATTGAAATGGATCACCGATGAAAGTAACGATGACGTGTCTTTCGACCGTAATTTCTTGCGCCGTGAATTTTTTCCTCTGCTGGAAAAGCGTTTTCCTTCTTATCGCACCACATTTCTGCGCGCAAGCCGGCATATGGCGGAGGCATCCCTCCTGCTGGACGAAATGGCCGAAGCCGATAGCAAAAAATGTACCGTCTTTGAAAAACTTCGAATCGAGGATTTGCGTAAATTGAGCTTCCCTCGCGCCAGAAATCTGTTGCGTTACTTCTTGGCGCGGCAGGGCGCGATACTGCCCAGCACCGCAAAACTGGAGGAAATTTTGCATCAACTGTTGTCCGCACGTCCCGATGCAAAGGTGCATGTGGTGTTTGGAGATGCCGAAGTTCGCTGCTTCAGGGGTGTGGTTCATGTGCGCAAGGCAGATACTTTTCCTAACGCGGAATGGCCGCTATCCTGGCGCGGAGAGAAGCAACTGGTAATCGCGGATCTGGGCGGCACCGTCAGATTTACGCGCCGGAAAGGCCTGGGGATTAATCTTCAAAAGCTCATGGAGAGACCTGTCACCATCCGCATGCGTCGGGGAGGCGAACGCCTGTGCCCAAGCTGCAATCGTCCGCGTCGCAGCCTCAAAAATCTTCTTCGGGAAGCATCGCTTCCGCCATGGGAGCGGGAAGCGCTGCCGCTGATCTTCAGTGGCGAGCACCTCGTATGCGTACCGGGAATCGGCGTGGATTGCGTCTACCAGGCAGCAGAGGGGGAACCGGGTATTGTGGTGGAATGGAAAGCGGGAAGAAAATCGCCTTTGGAGTGATATGCCTTACGCTTACCCTTTTCACATCTCCCGATTTGATATGTAATGGAAGGAATTTCCTCTTCCTGTTTTATTTTCCCGGTCCGGCCTTTGTCATATCTTCTCCTTGAGTCTCGGGAGTATTAAGAGGCTTGCGGAGAAAAGTGCCAAGTTGTGGAGGAGATACGAGATCTGTCGAGGTAAACGATATTATAAAAAGAACCGTATAATTGTTGTAATAGGAGTCGGCCAGAAAAGCGGGAGTTGATCCGGCAAACCTGCCTGCCGGGATTTCAAAAATATTCATGTGATATTTTACATAACCCGTCTGATGCTGGGATTTATAGAATGATAATTCCGGCAAGGCAAAGGGAATCAATTGACTCTGGAGGGGAGGCATGCCGACGAAAGTTCCACCTAACTTGGTGCCCAGCGCTCCCACAATCACGTCAATCCGATGCGTTGCATTTTTCTCGTCTTTCCGAATAAGGTATCCCTGTTGCCCCAGCCAGCCGGTCAAAACTTGTTGCAGAAGCGTTTGGTCTGTGGTCAGCCCTGACGTGTTGAGTATCACATTTGAGCCTTGAGGAATAGGCAAAGGGCTTTCAGGCTGGCGGGGAAGACTCCGTATTACGGCTTCGCTGATGAGTAATTGTTCGACACTTGTCCTTGGGGATTGAGTGTTTCTTTGTGTAGTCGAGCAGCCTGTCATCAATCCGGTAAAAGCCATGCACAAGGCAATGATTGTAAACGAATTTATTATTTGTCTCATCATTTTCTATCTTTTAGTCCATTAGCTCTAATTACCGATATCGAGAAAGAAGCTGCAAATATGAACACCGCCTCGTCCAGTTTTGGCTATAGCAGTAGGCCCGGCACTTGGTAAATGGCTGCAATCTATGTATAGATAGTCAATCTCATCCAAATAGTAAGCGCGTATTCGAAACGCTCCGTAATCATGAGCTTCGGAAAGGCTTGGTGTCAACGAGATGTGGGTGTCGGATAAAATTATTGTTTGAAAATGGCTAAACCAAAATCTATTTATTCCTGCAGCGAATGTGGGGGCCAGACCTCGAAATGGCAGGGTCAGTGCCCGCATTGTCAGGCGTGGAATACGCTGGTGGAGACTATTGCTGAAAAAGCATCGCGCTTTACGCCGGTGTCCGAGATCCATGGCGTGCAAAACCTGAGCGAAGTGGAGGCGGGGGAAGAGCCGCGTTACTCCACGGGCGTGGCCGAGTTTGACCGGGTGCTGGGCGGTGGTCTGGTGCATGGCGGCGTCGTATTGCTGGGGGGTGATCCCGGCATCGGTAAATCGACCTTGTTACTGCAAGCGCTATGTCATATGTCTGCCACGCGCAATGTACTGTATGTGAGCGGCGAAGAATCGGCACGCCAGGTCGCACTGCGGGCGAAACGCCTTGCTCTCGACGCAAAGGCGGTGCATTTGCTGGCGGAAATCCAATTGGAGAAGATCCAGTCCGTACTGGTCGAACGTAAACCCGATATCGCAGTGATCGATTCGATCCAGACGGTCTATTCCGACGCGCTGCAGTCGGCACCCGGCTCGGTTGCACAGGTGCGGGAGTGCGCGGCGCAATTGACGCGACTGGCCAAGGCAAGCGGGACGTGCATAATTCTGGTAGGCCATGTAACCAAGGAAGGAGCGCTGGCGGGACCACGTGTTTTGGAGCACATGGTTGACACGGTACTCTATTTCGAGGGTGACACCCACTCCAGCTTTCGTCTGATCCGTGCTTTCAAGAATCGGTTTGGTGCGGTGAATGAGCTCGGGGTATTTGCCATGAGCGAAAAAGGCTTGCGTGAAGTGAGCAATCCCTCTGCGCTGTTTCTTTCTCATCATGGCGGTCAGGTACCGGGTTCCTGCGTGATGGTAACCCAAGAGGGCACGCGTCCGTTGTTGGTAGAGATTCAGGCGCTGGTGGATGAAGCGCATGCGCCCAATCCCCGGCGGCTGAGTGTAGGACTGGAGCAAAACCGGTTGGCGATGCTGTTGGCAGTGTTGCATCGCCATGCGGGAATTCCATGTTTCGACCAGGATGTATTTGTCAATGCTGTCGGTGGCGTGAAAATCACCGAGCCAGGTGCGGATTTGGCGGTTTTGCTTGCTATTGTTTCTTCACTCAAGAACAAGCCGTTGCCGGAGAAAATGGTGGTATTTGGGGAAGTCGGGCTAGCCGGAGAAGTGCGCCCCGTCCAGCGCGGTCAGGAGCGGTTGAAAGAAGCCGCCAAGCTTGGTTTTACTCAGGCTATCGTCCCCAAGGCCAACAAGCCCAGACAGGCATTTTCCGGAATTGAGGTTATCGGCGTGGAGCGGGTGGAGGAAGCGGTTGCGACGCTACGTTAGCGGTGCAGTAAGTGAATGACGGAGGCGAATAAAACATGGGCATGAATCGTCGCATGCGTGCCGGCTTGTGGGTACTCGGCATTCTTTCGGTCGCCATGGTTCTGGCTGCCAAGATCGTTCCACCTATTCCTCAGCCTGCGGAATATCACCAGTTTGCGGACCAGCGCATTTATTTCGGTATTCCCAATTTTTCCGATGTCGTTTCCAACATTGCTTTTTTGCTTGTTGGGGTGGCAGGGCTTATTTTTCTACTGGGCTCTCAGGGATTAATAATTTCGAAAGCATTTATTGGGCGGCCTGAACGCTGGCCTTATCTGGTTTTATTCCTCAGTGTCGCCATGGCGTCCATGGGTTCAGCCTATTATCATCTTGCGCCGGACAATGACCGTTTGGTTTGGGATCGGCTGCCTATTGCGACAGGCATAATGGCGCTGCTTGCCGCGACACTAAGCGAACGCATTAGTCCAAAAATAGGCTTACGGCTACTGCCTATTTTGATTGCAGTCGGCTTTGGGAGTGTGATGCACTGGTATTGGAGCGAACAGCGGGGCGCAGGTAATCTGAACTTTTATATCGTGGTGCAATTCTATTCTCTGCTGTTAATATTTTTGCTTGGTATCTTTTTTCCGTCGAGATATACCCATGGAAGCGACATGCATACGGTAATGATGTTGTATGGTCTCGCCAAATTGGCGGAAATTCAGGACCGGGAAATTTATGAACTTGGGCACGTGATGAGTGGCCATACAGCAAAGCACTTGCTTGCCGCGCTGGCTATTTGCTGGATATTGCGTATGCTCATAAAACGCGAGTCATTGCCGGAAAGAGCGTGAGGTTTGATTTTCTACGTCGCTAGTTATTGTTGTTGTACTGCGAGTAAACAATTAAGGAGGGTCAAATGCATCTTTCAACAGCCTATGAACGGATGGGCGGCGAAGCAGTCATGCGTCGCCTGGTGGACCGTTTCTACGATCTGATGGATGAGGACCCGGACTATTTCGGCGTGCGCAAACTTCATCCGCAGGATCTGACCAGTTCCCGGCAAAAACTGTTCATGTTTCTGTCCGGCTTCACGGGCGGCCCATCCTTATATACCGAGAAATATGGCGAGCCTCGCATGCGTACCCGTCATATGCCTTTTGTAATAGGGATTCCCGAGCGCGATCAGTGGTTATCATGTATGAATCGCGCAATGGTAGATGTTGGCTTAGATGAAGAATTAAGCAGAAAGCTTGCCATGGCGTTTTATCAGACAGCAGACTTCATGCGTAACCAGCCGGAATAAAAATGACTCGTCCGGCAGTCTGCCGGACGAGTCATTTTTATATCAGTACGACTGGTTATTTGCTTCTTAGATAAGGGCTTGGAGCACCGCTATTTTTGAATGTATTACCGCGCGTGCTTTCCCGGCTATCGCTAAAAGAACGGCTGCGGTTATTATCCCAATTTCCATTCGCGCTGTTAGTGGTTCGTCCGCTATCGTTTGACCAGGTACGGTTACGTTTATGGGCGACGCTGGGCGCGCCTCTTGAGATGCCGCCAGTAGCAGGACGCTGCTTGAAACGCGGCTCCAGACCCGGCACCACATGAGAAACGATCTGGTGACCCGTGAAGCGTTCGATTTTTTTCAGATTAACGCCATCCTTGCCCGAAGCGAACGATACGGCTATCCCCGACGCGCCGGCGCGCCCGGTGCGACCAATGCGATGCACATAGTCTTCAGCAAATTTCGGCAGATCGAAATTGATGACATGCGTTATACCGACCACGTCAATTCCTCGTGCAGCGACGTCAGTCGCTACCAGTACACGTAGGCCACCATGACGAAGCTTCGTCAGCGTTCGGGTACGCTCGCGCTGGTTCATATCGCCATGCAATGCGGCCGCTTCATGACCCTGGGCAGAAAGATTGTCTGCCAGCATATCCGCATCGCGCTTGGTGGCAGTAAATATAATGGCCTGTTTCAACGCCATGTCACGAAGCAGATGATCCAACAGCCGGTTCTTGTGTGAAAGGTCGTCGACATAATGCAGCCGCTGCTCGATGTTGTCGAGTCGTGCCTGCTGTGTTGCGATCTGGATGCGCTTGGGCAATTTCAGCAGGCGCGCTGCAACTTTGTCTATCGCACTATCAAGGGTGGCGGAGAATAGCAAGGTTTGGCGGGTGGCAGGCGTGGCTGAAGCAATTCTTTCCACGTCATCAATGAAGCCCATATCCAGCATGCGGTCAGCTTCATCCAGCACAAGCATTTCAAGACGTGAAAAATCGATGCGTCCGCGCTGAATGTGGTCAATCAAGCGACCTGGTGTTGCCACCAGAATATCTACCGGCTGCGAGAGCAATTTGTTTTGCAGCGGATAAGGCATGCCGCCAAGTATGCTCACAACTTTGACGCGAGGCAGATGTTTGCCATATTTGGCAGCGGCTTCAGAAACCTGAAGAGCAAGTTCTCGCGTTGGCGTCAGCACCAGTACCCGCGGACCGCGGCTATGTACTTTGGAAGGCGCGGCAAGACGGTGCAGTGCCGGCAACATGAATGCAGCGGTTTTGCCAGTCCCGGTCTGGGCTGAGGCCATGATATCGTGCCCTGCGAGTAATTCGGGAATGGCCTGTTCCTGAATGGGAGTAGGAGAGGTATAGCCAGAGTCGATAATGGCTTTAAGAATGAGTGGATGTAAATTCAGATTTTCAAAAGACACGTTGTTTTTCCCATTTGAATAAAAAAATACGGCGCATCCTATAACAATTCAGGTTTCCAGCCGATAAGGCAAAATGCTGATTGCATATTATTGATATATGCAGCACTGCAAAATGTCTGCGTGCATCCGTGCTGCGGATCACGTTTCTTACCTAACCTGGGCTTTGAATTTATAGAAGCGCCCTAACGCGCGCAAGCAGAATATGACTGCCGGAGAATAATGGGCAAAGTACCGCTAGCGCACACATAAAACATCGAACGCTAACCACGGTGCCGCACAATTTCCGTTGGAGACTTGAAAATCGAAGGGAGGTCAGGAACGGTCAGGAACGATGAACCGACAAAAAGGCCAAAAAATTACAAACACCTTTCCATCGAAGCGCGGAGTATACAGGAACTGGCATCCGTATAGAAATTTTTTTTGTAAATAGAAATGGCGGCATAGAGCAGGTAACCGTGAGCTTTTTTTGTCACTATGCAATTCCTAAGGCGCAGGTAAAGGTTTGGTAACGATCTCGCGCTTCAACGCTTCGATCTGAGGCTGATTCAGCGTTTCGGCCTTGAGCAGTTCTCCCGCGGTGGCGTCAAGTAGAGCGCGATTCATCTCTAGTATGGCAATAGCACGCGCCAAAGCGTGATCGACGAACGCACGTACGGCGCTATCGACCGCATTCGCGGTGTCATCACTGTAGTCACGGTTCTGGAGCACAGGCATGCCGGGCTGGAGGTAGGCCGAGCGGTCGCGATCGTAGGCAACATTGCCCAAGGCGTCGCTCATCCCATAGCGCAAAACCATGGCGCGGGCAAGATCGGTAGCGCGGGCGAGGTCATCCGTCGCCCCTGTCGATATCTCATTGAATACTACCTGCTCTGCCGCGCGTCCGCCCAGTAGTACAGCCATTTTGTTTTCCAGCTCCGTTCGTGTCATCAGAAACCGGTCGTCGGTCGGCCGCTGGATCGTGTAGCCGAGAGCGCCAACGCCGCGCGGAATGATTGACACCTTGTGCACTTCGTCGGTGCCCGGTAACGCCAGCGCCACCATGGTATGCCCCAATTCATGGAATGCGACCACACGGCGCTCGGTGGGGTTAATCAAGCGATTACGTTTTTCAAGCCCGGCAATGACACGCTCAATCGCGTTATTGAAATCCGCCATCGTCACCGATGCGCCGCTGCGGCGGGTAGCGAGCAGTGCCGCCTCGTTGATCAGGTTCGCCAGATCTGCGCCGGTGAAGCCTGGCGTCAATGCCGCGATCTGCTCCGGTTTCACGTCGCTATCGAGTTTTATTTTTTTCAAATGCACCGCCAGAATCTGCTCGCGGCCCACCTTGTCCGGTCTATCCACCAATACCTGACGGTCGAACCGTCCGGCGCGCAGCAGCGCCGGGTCGAGGATTTCGGGTCGGTTGGTGGCCGCCAGCAGCACAACGCCGCTTTTTGAATCGAAACCGTCAAGTTCGCCCAACAGCTGATTCAGCGTTTGCTCCTTTTCGTCATGCCCGCCTAGCCCATATGCACCGCGGGCTCGCCCCAGCGAATCCATCTCATCGATAAAAATGATTGCCGGGGCCATCTGACGCGCCTGCTCGAATAGATCGCGCACCCTGGCGGCACCGACGCCTACGAACATCTCGACAAATTCGGAGCCGGAGATCGAGAAGAACGGAACACCCGCCTCGCCCGCAACGGCGCGTGCCAATAGTGTCTTGCCCGTGCCGGGTGGGCCGACCAGCAGAATGCCCTTTGGCGCGCGCCCGCCAAGGCGGCTATACCCTTGCGTGTCCTTTAAAAAATTGACAATTTCGATCAGCTCTTCCTTTGCTTCATCGACCCCAGCCACATCTGCAAAGGTAACTTTAGTTTCTTTCTCCACGAACACCTTAGCCCGGCTTTTGCCGATCGACATCAGGCCACCGGTCATGCCGCCCGGATTCATGCGGCGAATTATAAATAGCCAGATCCCGATGAAGATGGCCATCGGCAGTAGCCACGATAGAAGGTCGCGGCCCCACGTGCTCTGGACCACTCCTGTATAAATGACGTTGTGCTTGTCCAGTTTATCCGCCAGCTCGGGCTCCACCCGCGTGGTAACGAAATCCTTTAATCCATCAGGGCCCTTCTCTTTGAGTGTCCCGTAAATATGATTCTCGGTGACTGCGATCTCCGCGATCTTGTCCTGATCCAGCAACGTATGAAAGCGGCTGTAGGGTATCGGCTCAACCTTTGTATATTGCGTGTACAGGTTCTGTACCAGCAAAACGCCGAGTATCGCAATGATTACGTACCAGAAGTTAATTTGGGTTTTCTTGTCCATCGGATTTCCTTGTTGCGCCCCTGTTTTAAAGACAGTTGAGTGAGCGATTTGTTCAGCATAGCACATGTCAAAAGCAGCGATAACATAAGCAAAAGCGCGCTAACCATTCAAATATATGACTAAGCCTGCCGGCGGCATAGGCGCACTTACGCACGCTTGTGGCATGACTAAAGAAGCGGGCTCGAATATCGGCGTCCCGCTTTTATATGTGTACTATTATAGGAAGAATTGAAGCGAACTGGCTTGGGCAGATACAGTCGTTCGGTCAAGCTGCCACAGCAGATGTTTGAAGGGATAGGCCGAAGGCAGATGCGGAATGACGCGGTCTTTGTATTGCTTGACCTGA
>JACCWK010000021.1 GCA_013697655.1 Nitrosospira sp. | reverse complement strand
AAGAGTATCTCAATGAGTTCTGTTACCGCTTCAACCGGCGGGAATGGGAAGCAGAGTTGCCATTACGCCTCCTCAACGCTTGCCTGACGCATACTTAGATAAAACTGAAAATGGTTTAGAGGCATATTCCGTTATGTCAGCGATCCTTATTCAAAGCAGTCTTATTCAACCTTGCTATCCAATCCACTTTCAGCTATTTCTGCCGCTCGCAACAGCGCCTTGGCCTTGTTCTGTGTCTCGATCCATTCACTTTTCGGCACAGAATCAGCAACAATACCCGCGCCCGCCTGAACATGCAGCTTGCCGTCCTTGATAACGCCAGTACGGATGGCAATGGCCAGGTCCATGTCGCCGTTGAATCCCAGATATCCTACCGCGCCGGCGTAGATTCCGCGCTTTGAAACTTCCAATTCATCAATGATCTCCATCGCCCGTACCTTGGGGGCTCCGCTCACCGTACCCGCCGGGAAGGTGGCGCGCAGGACATCCATCGCATTCAGACCGGGTTTGAGTTTACCGTCTACATTGGAAACAATATGCATGACATGAGAATAATTCTCGATCTGCATGTTCTCGGTGACTTTTACCGTCCCCGTCTGCGCGACGCGCCCCACATCGTTACGCCCGAGATCCATCAGCATCACATGCTCCGCACGCTCTTTTGGATCGGCCAGCAGATCGGCGGCAAGCATTGCGTCTTCCTGAACGCTTTTACCTCGCGGGCGGGTGCCGGCGATAGGGCGGACGGTCACGGCGTCGCCCTCCAGGCGCACCAGAATTTCCGGTGAGGCGCCAGCCAGGTGAAAATCTCCAAAGTCGTAGTAAAACATATATGGCGAAGGATTGAGACCGCGTAAGGCGCGGTAAAGCGCCAGCGGCGATGCACCATAGGGCTTGCTGGTTCGTTGCGACAGCACCACCTGCATGATGTCGCCATCAAAAATATAGCGCTTGGCACGTTCCACCGCTTCAATGAAATCTGCCTCTTTGAACTCCGAGACAGCCTCGGCGGGTTTGCTTGGAGCCTCAGCAGGAATCTCCACCGGTTTTCGCAGGTTAACGAGTAGTTCTCTCAAGCGTTTTTTTGCAGCCTTATACGCTTGCGTTGCACCCGTTTTGCTGGGCGCCGCATAGACGATGAGGTAAAGTTTGCCGGAAAGATTATCCACTACCGCTAACTCTTCCGACAATAACAGGAGTATGTCGGGTGTGTTAAGTACATCTGAAGGAGCGTGCCCAGTAAGTTTACGCTCGATATACCGCACCGTATCGTAACCAAAATAACCCACCATGCCGCCGCAAAACCGTGGCAGACCAAGATATGGCGCAGCCTTGAAGCGCGACAGGTAGGACTCCACAAAAATTAGCGGATCCGCCGCTTCCATTTCCTCCGATGCGGCGCCATCAATTACCCTGATGCTGTTCCCTCGCACCTCGATGCGACTCGCGGCGGGCAGGCCGATATAGGAATAACGCCCGAAACGCTCGCCGCCCTGGACCGATTCAAGTAGGTACGAATAAGGCCGGTTAGCAAGCTTGAGATAAACCGATAAAGGGGTATCGAGATCAGCGAATGTTTCCAGCACCACGGGAATACGGTTGTAACCCTGTGCCACCAGGTCGTTGAATTCGGCTTCGGTCATGATTTGATTCCACAAAAAACAGGAAGAGAGAATACTGGCAGCTTCAGGAACTATCCGAATTCCCTCCGGCCTCGCCAGCAACCATGCGCTCCATTAAAGACAAATAAGGCGCCAGGCCCACCAATGCTGAATGGGGCGGCAAGGACGTCGGTCTTTAATCGCATGGTCCTCGATTCCGGTGTTTTCGTGCCTCATCATAATTTCCGGATCAGTTTGACAGCATCGTAAACGGACGTAACGATGGCATCACAATTGAGTTCATGCACATCGCGCCCCTCGTTGTAGCCATAGGGTACGCAGAAGACATGGGAACCTGCTGCACGTGCCGCCTCAGTGTCATTGAGTGAATCCCCGATCAGCAGCATTTCCTGAGGCAGAATGCCGAAATGCTTGCAAGCATGCAGCAGGGGCATTGGGTCGGGTTTCTTTTTTGGAAGGCTGTCGCCCGACAGGACAATATTAAAATAATCCAGCAGACCAGTGGCGCGGAGCAACGGAAGAGTGAATGCTTCAGCCTTGTTGGTGATGCAGGCAAGACCAAAACCCGCTTTCCGCAAGGCGTTTAATCCCTCTGTCACGCCTGGATAGGGTCGTGTGTTAACACACAGCACGTTCGCATAATCACGCTCATATATCGGCATCGCCCGCTCGAACAATTCCGCATCAGGCTCGCCGTCCAGACTGCCGGTAAGTGAGCGTTTGACTAATTTCTGTATACCCTTTCCAATGTAGGACCGGATGATCTCCAGCGGAACCTCCGCTTTGCCCAGTTCCCGCAACATCATATTGGCAGCCGTGGCAAGGTCGTTCGCCGTATCGAGAAGAGTCCCATCCAGATCAATCATCACGGCTTTGACTGGCAGGGGAAATACTATTTCAGCCACAGAGGTATCCGCGAGCCGGGAAGAAATTTTGTTCACTTGACGTTATTCCTAATAGCCCAACAAAATTGGATCTTCTATTTCATAAAAATAAAGAAGAAACAGTCCGAATAATTGCGAATAGCTCCATAAGCTTTAGGTACGGGCAAACTTTTCCGTACATTCCTTACGACTCATCCGGAAACTGAAGGACAATGAACTATTTTCGACGGATAGGATAGCGCCATTCGCAACGGCAAACCTGGATTTGGAAGGCGCCCTTCTTCTTCCATGATCGAAGTTAGACTTTCGCCAGCTCCGCCCGCAACGCCGCTAGTACAGAGTCATAGCGGTGTGGATCGCTGTCTTTGCCTGCGCCGTAAATGGCGGAGCCCGCAACAAAGGTGTCCGCCCCCGCGCGGGCAATCTCGGCGATGTTGTCTACCTTCACGCCGCCATCAATCTCCAGCATGATGTCTTTGCCCGTTGCATCAATGCGCTTGCGCACGGCTTTCAATTTTGCTAATGCTTCAGGTATGAATTTCTGCCCGCCGAAACCCGGGTTGACCGACATTATCAGCACCAGATCCAGTTTATCGAGCACGTGATCGAGATAGTACAAAGGCGTTGCAGGATTGAATACCAGGCCTGCTTTACAGCCCTGTTCCTTGATGAGCCCGATAGTGCGGTCAATATGCCTGGATGCTTCGGGGTGAAAGGAAATGATATTGGCGCCGGCCTTGGCAAAATCAGGAATAATGCGATCCACCGGCTCAACCATCAGATGCACATCGATAACGGCCTCTGTCAGAGGACGGATCGCTTCACATACGAGTGGACCGATGGTGAGATTGGGCACGTAGTGATTGTCCATCACATCAAAATGAATGATGTCCGCGCCGGAATCGATAACAAGACCGATTTCCTCACCCAGCTTGGCAAAGTTTGCGGAAAGTATGCTCGGAGCGATGCGATAATTGGCCATGAAGGCTTCCTTATAATCAAAAACTCCATTCTAACCGTAAATACCCGCTTCGCGCTAACAGCTTCATTCTGTAAACCAATCGGCCACACACTTTTATAGTCCCAGGGTCAAATTTTATAGACGCTACCCTTGCCGTAACTCGAAAAATAGTGTGCAATGCAGGGATGGCTGAAAGCAAAAAATATGAAGTTGTTGTAACGGTTCATACTACCTATCTTCCGGAACAGTCGGACGAAGCGCTTGACCGGTACGTTTTTGCATACACGATCATGCTCGCCAACACCGGCACGGTCTCCGCGCAACTCATCAGCCGCCATTGGATTATCGCGGATGGAGGTGGCAGCATACAGGAAGTGCGGGGTTTAGGAGTCGTAGGTGAACAACCGCTGCTAAAACCTGGAGACAGCTTCGAGTATACAAGTGGCACTGCAATTTCAACGCCTGTTGGATCCATGAAGGGCAGTTACCAAATGGTCGCGGAAGACGGCCTTCGTTTCGATGCAGCCATTCCCGAATTTATCCTGAGTGTGCCCAGAGTCTTGCATTAAAGTACCTGAGAACCGGTCCTCCGCGATGCGGTGCTGGGGAACTGGGGAACTTGTTGAGACGCTCGCCAGATCACGTTGTGTAGTAGGCGGAAACATGGGGCAGCTTCAATTTCCTGAGCTCCGCTTGTTAGGATCAACCATATTTCTTCCTGCCATACATGCGGCGGCGATGAGCACGTTTTGCTTCCGCTTCGCTGAGAGGTCCCGGGCTCTTTCCAGCATAAGGATTGCGGCCCGACCTGAACACAACTCGCAATGGCGTGCCTTCCAGATGGAAAGCTTCGCGGAACGTGTTTTCAAGATAACGCTGATAGGTTTCTGAAACCTTATCAAGGGCACTGCCATGGATCACGATTAGCGGCGGATTGGAACCGCCCTGATGGGCGTAGCGCAGTTTGGGACGTGATAGGCCGGCACGCGGCGGCTGCTGTTTTTCTACCGCTGCCAGCAGCGTACGGGTGAGCTGGGGGGTGGAAAGATCCACCATTGCGGCAGCATAAGCGGCGTCAATCGAAGGCAATAATCCTTTCATGCCACTGCCTCGTAATGCCGAGATGTAATGGAGCTTAGCGAAATTGAGTAGAAAAGAAAGTTTCCTGGCAATCTCACTCTTGATGGTAGTACGCTGATAATCGTCCAGGCCATCCCACTTATTAACCACCAGCACCAGCGCGCGACCTGCCTCTAAAATGAATCCGGCGATGTGCGCATCCTGATCTGAAATTTCGTTTTGTGCGTCCAGCACCAGTACGACCACATTGGCGTCTTCTACCGCCTGCAAAGTTTTCACTACCGAAAACTTTTCTATAGTCTCCAACACCTTGCCACGACGGCGCAAACCTGCGGTATCGATCAGCGTATAGGGGCGGTCGTTGTGATTGAAATCAATATAAATACTGTCGCGAGTTGTACCCGGCTGATCAAACGCGATTACCCGTTCCTCCCCCAGCAATGTATTGACTAAGGTGGATTTACCTACGTTGGGGCGCCCTACGATAGCAATTTTTGGATGCTTGTCTCTTTTTTCTTCCTCTTGCTGTAGAGCGAAGTCTGCCAACGCCAATTCCACGAGTTCGCTCACATTGTCGCCATGTGCAGCGGAAATTGCACATGGCTCACCCAGCCCCAATTCGTGAAATTCAGCGGTAACCACGGCTGATCTCATGCCTTCGGTTTTATTCACTACCAAAATTATTTGGCGACCGGATTTACGCAGTTGCTCTGCAATTATCCGGTCGTGCGGCGCGAGACCATTTCTACCATCGACGATGAACAGCACCATGTCAGCTTCATCTACTGCTTGACGTGTTTGTTTGGCCATTTCATGCAGAACACCCTCTCTCGCCATTGGCTCAAAGCCACCGGTATCGACCACCAGATAGGGCTTGTCCCCCAATCTTCCGTGTCCGTAATGGCGATCTCGCGTCAACCCCGGAATATCGGCTACGATCGCGTCACGGCTGCGGGTCAAGCGGTTGAAAAGCGTTGATTTGCCGACATTGGGTCGCCCGACTAATACAAGGGTGGGTTTCATGGTTTCATTTTTTTCGCGGAGAACAGCAATCCTTCCGCGCAAGAAGGAGAAAGGTCAATACGTTAAGTGAATTTACCCGGTTTTGCCGGCTACATGCTGAATGCGTAAAGACCGCCTTTCATCGTTTGCACCAAGAAACCATGGGATAGAGATGCTGGGCGGGCAATGATGGCGCTGCCATCGGTGGCAGAACGGGCGACGATAGAACCAGTGTCATTTCTGAGGAGATTCACGTGCCCTTGAGAATCGCCCACAACCACGTGAGTGCCCTGAATGAGTGGCGGCGACAATCGAATTCCATTCAATAACTCCTGTTTCCAGATGCTGGCCCCGTCCCTCTTATCGTAAGCCACAACTGCACCCTTATCCTCGCTCACGTAAACATAATTGTTATCCATGGCGAGACCAGCATTACTTGAAACGTCTCGCGCCCAGATCTGATTTCCATTTGAGATTTCAAAGCACGCAACTCGGCCCTGATAGGCTACCGCACATATCTGATGTTCGTCCGCCACGGGTAGACTAGTAATGTCCGTAATCCGCTCTAATTCCGTAGCGCCACGCGGACGCGATACGACTGCTTCCCAGACTATACTTCCATTGGTTATGTTTATCGCCACCAACTTTCCGCCTGCAAATCCAGCGAATACCATGTCCCGCGAGATTAGCACGCCGGCAAAACTCCGCACCGTCAACGATGGAGTTGCACCTTGATATACCCACTTTCGCTTACCGCTATCCGCATCCAGACTGAAAATCCTGCCATCCCCGGTCCGAACCACGACCATGCCGTTATTTGCATGCGGCGGACTAAGTACTTCGGTGGAGACCTGTGCCGTCCATAACGCTTTACCGTCTTTGTCCCCATAAGCCAGAACTTCACCTTTGAGAGTCCCGACCAACAACAACCCATTACCCGAACCTACGCCACCCGACAATTGACGATGGGTATTGACGGTCCCAAGTTGCCGTCCTGTAACGGGATCAATGCGCACAAGGTGCCCGTTCATACCGGTGGCATAAACCGCTCCGTTCTCGAATACAGGCGAAAATCCCATTGCGGAGCTTTCTTCAAGACCGTTTTGCCACAAGGGTTGCGCACGCGGAATTGCCGCCAACTGGGCGAGTTGTTCCGGACTCAGCGCAACAACTTCGCTACCTAAAAGTCCACCGCTGATACCCGCCACATCAATGTCCGACAAGTCCCGAGCCAAATCCCGTGTCATATCAATAACACTCGCACATCCGGAAAAAACCGATAGCGCCGCCACCAGCAAAATATGCCTATGACTGGAGCAAATAATTTTAGAGAATCTCTGGATAAGTCCTCCCCAGGAATACTTCACCGGCAAACTCGGGATGAGGCGCACGATGAAAATAGTGGCTTAGTGGTATTTTTGTCAGACTTGCAGCAAAGGCCCCTTCGATACAGGTTTGGGTAGACCCTATGCAATTCGCGATAAAAGGATAATAGAAAAACCTGTCGGTTCGTATGCCGCGCTATTTTCCTTTGAGCGAATCACAAAATGTATTAGCTCTTGCCCCATCTAACGGTCTTGTTTTACTCTTTCTATTGCAACTTGGTTATTTAGCTTCTACCAAGGCATCGAACTTCATTTGAACGATATTATAATAAGTCCCTTTTTTACCCATCTTGTCGAGGGCCATTTGATAGGCGACGCGTGCTTCGGCAATTTTGCCTGCCGTATTTAGGACATCACCTTTGAGATCCGCATACAGACCGTCAAAGGATTCGCCATGTTTGGCGTCCAATAGCCTCAAAGCATCATCGTATTTTCGCTCATCCAGCAGCATGCCCGCCAGCCGCAACCGCACAAGATCTTTCAATTCATCTTCCTTGGTATTATCCAACGTCCATTGCAACTTGCTTCTTGCATTTTGGACGTCGCCGCTATCGAAACTCGCCCGGGCTGAAATCAACGCGGCACGTGATGCATAACCGCTGCTCGGAAAACCTTCCATCAGCAAATGGGCAGCATCGCTGATTTTCTTGGAATCCTCACTTGCTTCGAGCTGAAGCAAGGAAGAATACAACTCCGCTGCCTGCTCTATCTGCTGCTGCTGATAATAATTCCATGCTTTCACGCCGCCTATGCTTGCTATGAAAGTCGCGATAACTACGATGAGCAGAGTGCCGTATGTTTCCCACCAGGATTTTAGCCCGTCTATCTTTTCCTGCTCTTCCAGATCATAGGTTGCCATTTAACTTCCTAATAAGATTTTTATGATTCAAGCTTTCTTAATATCTCTGTAAATTTCAATTCCGCCAATAATGCCGAGTGACTTAAAAAACTTACATATCAAACATGTGGAATATTGAAATTTCCTTTCACGCCTTCTTACTCGGAATTTCAAATTATAGAGCGCACCTTAAGCATATCCACCGCTTCCGTCAGCCCAACTCTTACCTGGTCACCCGCCTCACGTAACGGCTTGATGCTTATCTCATCGACTTGCGCTTCGTCGTCACCGATAATGATGGCAAAACGCGCACCGCTGGCGTCCGCCTTTTTCATTTGCACCTTGAAGCTGCCATCACCACAATGCAGGATTGCAGTGATCCCTGCATTCCGCAAATGTCTGACGGTTTTCCAGGCGAACGCATCCGCAGCCTTCCCCTGATGTATTACGTACACGTCCGTTACGGAGCGCGATACTTCTTCGCCGCATTTCACCATCAAGGCCAGCACTCGCTCCACACCCATGGCAAACCCACACGCCGGGGCAGCCTTGCCACCAATTTGCTCCACCAGTCCATCATAACGTCCACCGGCACATATTGTGCCCTGCGCACCGAGGCTGCCGGTAGTCCATTCGAATACAGTACGGTTGTAATAATCCAACCCTCTTACAAGTTTCGGGTTGATCTCAAAATCTACCCCCTGGTCACGCAGGATTCCCTGCAATTGTTCGAAATGCGCCAACGAGTCCTCGTCCAAGTCATCCAGCAGCCGTGGGGCGCCCTCAATGATCTCCCTCATTTCAGAATTCTTACTGTCGAGTATTCGTAGCGGGTTGCTGTGCAATCGTCTGCAAGCATCGTCATCGAGCCTACCAATATGCCGCTCCAGATACCCGATTAATCGCTCCCGGTGTAATGCACGCGATTCGGTGCTGCCAAGTGTGCCAATTTCCAGGCATACATCGGATATACCCAATTTTTTCCATAATTCCGCACACATGATAATCAATTCGGCGTCAATATCCGGGCCAACGTATCCCAGTGCTTCGACACCGACCTGATGAAACTGCCGATAACGTCCTTTTTGCGGACGCTCATGACGAAACATCGGTCCGGAATAGTACAGTCTTTGCGGGCCAGTATAGAGCAGATTATGTTCCAGCACCGCGCGCACACAGGAGGCAGTTCCTTCAGGGCGTAACGTCAAACTGTCGTCATTGAGATTATCCAGAAAAGAATACATCTCTTTCTCGACGATGTCGGTCACCGCGCCAATGGACCGTACGAACAAATCGGTCTGCTCGACAATTGGCATGCGGATGTTACGATAGCCAAAGGCCTTCATCCACTCAAGCACGGTCTGCTCAAAAAACTCCCAAAGATGTATCTCGTCAGGCAGGATGTCATTCATCCCGCGGATAGCCTGAATGGTTCTAGGCATTGACAGTTTTCTTCGGGTATTTCATCTGTACATATTGATCTACGATCTGACGGAACTCTCCGGCAATATTGTCGCCCTTCAAAGTCACGGATTTCTGTCCATCCACATAAACGGGTGCCACCGGCCTCTCTCCGGAACCGGGCAAGCTAATGCCAATGTTGGCATGCTTACTTTCTCCCGGACCGTTGACCACGCAACCCATCACCGCCAGGGTCATATTTTCCACGCCATCATATTCCTCGCGCCACACCAGCATCTGGGTGCGCACGTAACCTTGAATACTTTCCGCCAGTTCCTGAAAATATGTGCTTGTGGTACGTCCGCAACCCGGACATGCTGCTACCAGTGGCACAAAGGCGCGCAAACCCGTCGTTTGCAGAATTTCCTGCGCCACCACTACTTCCCGGCTGCGGTCACCCCCCGGCTCCGGCGTAAGCGATACGCGTATCGTGTCGCCAATACCGCCTAGAAGCAGCACGGACAGCGCGGCAGTAGAGGCAACGATTCCTTTCGAGCCCATGCCCGCTTCAGTCAGTCCAAGATGCAAGGCATAGTCACAACGCGCTGCCAGGTCACGATAAACCGCGATCAAATCCTGCACCCCACTTACCTTGCAGGACAATATAATCCGGTCCCTGCCCAAACCAATCTCTTCCGCCCGTGCGGCACTTTCCAGCGCCGAGGTAATCAATGCTTCGCGCATAACAAGTGCCGCATCTTTAGGTTCGCTGGATCGGGCATTCTCGTCCATTACGCGCGTCAGCAATTCAGGATCGAGACTGCCCCAGTTAACGCCTATCCGCACCGGCTTGCCATACTTACACGCTGCTTCAATCAGGATAGAGAATTGCTCGTCGCGTTTTTTACCATGCCCCACATTGCCCGGGTTAATACGATACTTGGCAAGCGCCTTTGCGCAATCGGGATAGTCGGTCACCAGCTTGTGGCCGTTGAAATGAAAATCGCCTATGAGCGGCACATGGCAATCCATATCATCGAGACGTGCGCGGATGGCTGGTACGGCTTTCGCAGCCGCGGCGGTATTTACGGTAATACGCACCAATTCCGAACCTGCACGCGCAAGCTGGGCCACTTGTACCGTGGTAGCAATTTCATTTTCCGTATCGGTATTGGTCATCGATTGGACTACCACCGGTGCGCCGCCGCCAACCATGACAGAACCTACATGGACGCCGACACTGTTTCGGCGGGGTGGAAAAATACTTTGTGACATAGTCATGATAAGTTGAGAATCTTATAAATGTGAATGATTTAATTGAGTGACAGACGTGCGGTCCCTCCGGGGACTTTGATGTGTGGCGCCAGATCAACCGGCTTGTTATTGTAGACTAGCTTGACTTGGGAAGCGTTGCCAATCGCCAGAGAGAAAGGCGGCTTGCCATGTAAAACTTGCTCTGTGCCACGCGAATTGATCCGAGAAAGAAGCAATTTACCTCTGCTGTCTTTAACTTCAGCCCATGCTTCCCCTTCAAATACCAGGCGCAGAACATCTGCCCAGTCTGCCGATTCGGGGGCTATGGCACTCGCCGACGCAGGAGCGGTGGTTTTCGCCGACTCTGGACTGAAAGCGGCTGCCGTGACCTGCCGCGCGGGAGAGGGGGGTGGCGGGATCTCCTTTTTCTGTGGAACCGCTTTCACTGCTTCAGCGGGGAGGGTAGGCTCAGCGGGCAGCGCAAGATCAGCATCCTTGGCCGAGAAAGCAGGCGGCACTTCAAATTGTGGTTGTGTTGTAAGTTGCTCAGTCTCTGTTTTCAATTCCATTTTTACGGCCGGTTGCTTTTCTTTATTACTTTCTTTGCCATCATAAATTTCAAAAATTAGCAACAGTAACGCCAGAATAACTGCTCCGACAACGATCAGGCCGCGTTTTCCCTGTTTATGATTGGAAGGAAAAGGAATTCCTTCAATCTGATACGAGATAGTTGGAGGAGGCGGAGGCGGAACCGTCTGTTGCAATAGTTGCAATAACGACGCCGCGTCCAATTGCAACAGCTTGGCATAATTGCGCACAAAACCGCGCAGAAATGTCGTGCTGGAAAGTTTGTCGTAGTCATCTTCCTCCAGCGCCGTAATCTGCCGCACCGATAACCGCAACTGTCGCGACGCTTCTTCAATACTCATGCCACGATCCAACCGCGCCGCCCGTAGTAAAGCACCCGCGCTTTGCGCTGTCCCGGCCGCTATTGCATTATCTGTCCGGCCGGTATCGTTATCAGTGGAATCCATTAATCGAATCCGCGATCGTGCAGCACCGGTACCTGCCTGAAATTTGGAAATCGCTTCTGTGACCGCACTGTCTCAATAGCACCCTGAAAAGAAAAATCACGTTTGATTTCATCTTGTGGCTTCCACAATTTCTCGATTTACCCGTCGGGTCTTATCGTACACTTTTCCGGCAAGTTGCCCGCAAGCAGCGGCAATATCATCTCCGCGAGTCTTGCGTACCGTTGTTATCAGCCCAGCCTGCATCAGCACATCCCGGAAGAGACGAACCGCTTCCGGAGACGAGCGCCTGTACCCCGACCCGGGAAACGGATTGAATGGAATCAAGTTGAATTTACAAGATGTGTGCTGTACCAGTTGCACCAGTTCACGAGCATGAGTCAAGCTGTCATTGACACCCTCCAGCATCACATATTCAAAGGTGATGAAATCCCGAGGCGCGAACTGAAGATAGCGCTGGCAGGCCGCTAGCAATTCCTTGATTGGGTATTTCTTGTTAATGGGCACCAACTGGTCACGCAAGGCGTCGTTAGGTGCATGCAACGATACCGCGAGCGCCACCGGACAGCGCTCGCGCAGCCGATCCATGGCCGGAACCAAGCCCGACGTGCTTACCGTCACACGTCGCCGCGACAGCCCATAGGCGTTGTCGTCCAGCATCAGATCGAGCGCCGTCACTACGTTTTCAAAATTCGCTAGCGGCTCGCCCATGCCCATCATTACTACATTTGTAACCGCACGGCTACGGGCAGCATCCTCCTGAAACTCTTCCGCCAGCGCCTTATTCGCCCACCATAACTGGCCGATAATTTCCGCCACCGTCAGATTGCGATTAAAGCCTTGTCTGCCGGTAGAGCAAAAAGTGCACGCCAGCGCACAACCCACCTGGCTGGAGATGCACAGCGTGCCGCGATTGGTTTCGGGTATAAAAACGGTCTCGATGCCATTGCCCGCACCAACCGATAACAGCCATTTGCGAGTACCATCAATGGCAGTATGATCGCTGATCACACGGGGCGGCTCGATAATGGCGGCTGTGGAAAGCTTGTCCCGCAATTCCTTCCCCAAGTCACTCATGCCTGCGAAATCTGCCTCACCCGACCGGTGTATCCAGCGTAGCAATTGCTTGGCGCGAAATGATTTCTCGCCAATTCCAGCACAGAAATCAATAAGCGCTTTTGCATCGAAATCAAGGAGGTTGACGCTCATAATGTTGAGCTAAAATCCATTTTTATCGGGAGTGAATATCAAATGCCGGAAAATAATAGGAAATCTCGGTCGCCGCTGTTTCAGGTGCATCGGAGCCATGCACCGCATTGGCATCTATGCTATCGGCAAAATCGGCGCGGATCGTTCCTCCTTCCGCCTTTTTTGGATCAGTCGCACCCATCAGATCCCGATTTTTTCTGATCGCGTCTTCGCCTTCCAGCACCTGCACCATCACAGGACCGGAAATCATGAATTTCACTAGATCATTGAAAAATGGACGGCCGCGATGCACTGCGTAAAAGCCCTCCGCCTCCGCTTGAGAAAGGTGCAGCATGCGTGCCGCAATTATTTTCAACCCGTTGGTTTCAAAACGGGAATAGATTTTTCCGATCACATTTTTTGCTACCGCATCAGGTTTTACGATAGATAAAGTTCTCTCCACGGCCATCAAATACTCCACTAAATTAATAAATTAAGGAGTATTTTAACAAAAAACCGCCCCGAAGTCGGAAAAAACAAAAGAGCATATGCCTGGGATACTTCCGTGACAGCTTTCCCGACCTCTTCCATATTCTCTGTTTAAGTCGCGGCCTATTTCTGTACCTGCCTCACTCCAGCTTTATTGCTTGTACACGCGTCGGCCACGCACCGCGACTGATCGCCTTTGCGCCGTCAAAGACGACATAACTCTGACGGCCGTAGTGCGGTAGCGGTCTTGTCAACGCTTTGAGTGAAGCGGCATCCCGCGCGGACACCACAGCGAGCATGCCGCCGTCCGGACGGCTTACCGTCCATGCCTGCGCCGAGCCTTTGCCCTGTACGATATCAGGCCGTCGAGGCAATTTATGCTGCGCGAGCCACCCATCGACTTGTTCTTGCAGACCAATCACCAGTGCCGGCACGGGCGGCAAGGCATCCGTTGCCGAAACTAGCTTCAGGTCACGATTCTGAAGCTTGCCAGCAAGCGTCTCGGCAGCACTGCGCGCCTCGCCCCTTTCCGGAAGTAGAACCGTTGTCGTGGTCCGGTCAACCATGATCTGGCGCAAAATCGGCGGGGCTTCGTCGGGCATCAGGCGCCGGAACAATCGCAGATCCGGATCAAGCGTCACTTCCAACGGACGCACACGCATGTCAACTGTGAATGTCTGATGATCGCTCTCCAGGTCGAGCATGTGCAACTCCTCCCCCCCCTCGGTGCGGATTGCGACCGGCACGCGCAGGCGGTATATGGGTGCGTTCTGCTCGAGGATTACTGTAACCCTATAACCGGAATCCGACTTCGTCCGTCCTGCTTCCGCAATGCGCACAACGGGCGCTCCCGCGCGCGTGAGCCATTGGTCGAAAAACATATACAAGTCTTGGCGGGACACCGCCTGGAAGGCGCGCTGCAAATCCGCCCAAGAAGCGATGCGGAAGCGATGCTCACGCCAAAATGCATGGAGTGCGCGATCGAAGGACTCGCGCCCAAGCAAATCGCGCAGCATCAGGAACGTCATCGCCGCCTTATTGTAGCCCACGATCTGCGAGGCTCCGTGCGTGCGCGAGGTGAAAGTGGTAAGCGGGGCATCCTGCCCGGGCGCCAATGCAGCGAAATCGCGCAACCAGCCACGCCGCATCTCTCGCGCAGCGTCGGGGCTTTCGCGCTCTTTGTATGCGTAGTCGGCCATAAACGTGGTCAGCCCTTCGGACCAGTTGCCCCGCGCGTAATCAGGATATACACCGTTTCCCCACCAATTATGCAGCACCTCATGACCCAGCGAGGTGGAGCGGATGAAGGGTAGCCGCAGCACTTCGATTCCGAGATAGGTAAGCGTCGGCATCCCGAACCCCGTCGGCGTTGGACTCGACACTACGCTGAACTCGGTAAACGGATACTCTCCAATCCATGACTCATAGAGTTCGATATAGCCTTTTACCGAATTCAGGTACGCGGGCGCGAGATCGGCGATCTGCGGATGAAAGTAGGTCCGCAATTGTATTGACTTGCCGCTCACGCCACGCATGGCGGTTGTTTCCACTTTGTATGGACCTGCCATGAAATCGATGCCGCCGGTCGGCGAGAGAAACTCAAAACGCGCACGATATCCCTCGTCCGACTCGGATTCCTCGACAAGGCGGCCTGGAACAATGCCGCGCTGCCCCCGGGGAAGCTCAATATTTAAGCGGTAACTTGCAAGTTTTCCGGCGATGTATGGATACCAGCCGCTTGAGTCAGGCAGAAAAGTGCCGTCATCACTACTTGCCGGTATGTCCCTTCCCAGCGTTTGCGGATGATCGAGAGAAGTATCAAGCGCTGAAAATTCGCCGCGCCAATGAACTACGATGCGGCGTGGCATATGCTGGCTACCTGCAATGCGCCAGGCACGCATCCCGCCCGTACTCGCAGATGGCCCAAGCGGTGCGGCATCGACACGAGCGTGCGTTGTTTCGAATCGACGGCCCAGCATCAGGGTGAGTTCTTCCGATGTCGTTGCTGTAATGACACTACGCCCTTCAATGGTACGGGCAACTGGGTCAATCCGCACAGTAATATCATAATTAATCTCCGCGTGGGCTGTCTCCGCGGATGTGCCGGTTGAAACGAGAAACGAGAGCAAGATGCAGGTAACAATTCTGCATACCTCCATGATGCCTGCATCCCTTATCATAGCGCTCACTTCGGCACCGCCGGGAACTTGGCGACAATTTCAATCGTTTCGCCGCCGCGTTTCACCTTAAGCGGAAGCCATGTTCCGGGCGCCTGCCGTTTAACTATCTCCACAATATCGTTGATTCGCTTAATCGCGACGCTTGCGGCTTCAGTGATCACATCACTGTCTCGAATACCGGCAGCCTCGGCGATACTGCCCTTCTCTATCTGCAGTACGCGAGCACCAGCATCCTGCGCCATTTCGAAGCGGATGCCGAGACGTTGCCGTGGCAGTTCATGCGGGACGGATGATAATGACCCAACACCGAATACTGCATCGGCCAGTCCAGCGACAATCTGTCCGCAATTCGTACCGCTATTCCAAGGCAATAACGTTGCCACCTCAGTAACGCCGAGGTCTTTCAGCTGGTGGGGAACTCCATAACCATGCTTGATATGTCCCGAACCCATGATTCCGACTATTAGAGGACGCCCCGGCCGATTTAGCGCGGAGTGTATGGCTTGTGCCATCGCCCGGTCCCAGAGTTGCTGGCTCTCAACGAAGCGCCGGAAATCCGGATCATCGCGGCTGGCTCCGCCCTTCTTTTTCCCACTACGTTCATGCTCGCCGTAGAATGGCAACAGGTAATCCAGATAGGCGCTGCTTGGCGCAGCGGGAGGCATTATACCTTCGCGCTCATTCTCGGGAACACCATGAAAACCTTTTGCGGAAGTAGCTCGCCTCAGGCGGGAGTCGATATTAAGTGCAACCATAGGCACCCGATTCATCCGCGCAAAATGAAATAGCGGCAAGTAAAGCTTTGCATCCGTATTCCAAACGGCGTTCCAGTCCGAGACGGCGAGGAACTCGGCCTCGGAAAGTTCGCCAGCCACCCACTGATCAAGCGCCTTCTGCACCCGGCGCGGAAACATCTCGAAACCCAGTACCATGTCGGGACGCGCTGCATGCAGCGCTGCCAGCATCTGCAATTGCCATTGGTGATGCTCAGGATTATCGTGCATTTCTCCCAGTAATACTACGGAGCGCTTCGCAGCGCGAGCAATGACATCGGGGCCAGATATCTTTCCGCCGCCGGGCACGCTCCAGCTTCCAATAGGCACGCACTCCGTGTTTTCATTACTACCCATTTTCGTTTGCGCTGATGCGACATTCATCGCGGCACCGAGGGCAAGCAAAATGATAGCGAGGAACCCTTCCTTACACATAATGCGCGGGGCCAAAACACTTTGAAAAATAGTCAAGTGGATACTCCTCATCGTCGATTATCGAATTTCCGTCATCTGCACCCGGCTAGTCCACGGGAGTCAACCTTATGCCCACTTCACACACATTCACCCCACCCATTTTCGCGCATTCCTGAACATCCGCATCCAAGGCGCATCCTCGCGCCGATAAGAATGCCATGAATGCTGGACGGCACGAAACACCCGCTCTGGATGCGGCATGAGTACGCTGAAGCGCCCATCCGGGGTGGTCATGCCGGCAATGCCTTGAGGAGAACCGCTGGGATTAAACGGATACATCTCGGTGGGTTGGCCGCGATTATCCACAAAACGTACAGCAACCAGAGATGAAGTAGCTGAGGCCTTATTCTGATCGGCAAACTCAGCATAACCTTCGCCGTGTGAAACGACAATGGGCATTCGGCTGCCTGCCATCCCATGAAAGAAAAGTGAGGGGCTTTGCAGGACTTCCACCATAACGAATCGCGCCTCGAACTGCTCGGATTTATTGCGCGCGAAATGAGGCCAATCTTCAGCCCCAGGAATGATTTCATGCAGGTTACTCATCATCTGGCAACCGTTGCAGACACCTAGCCCGAAGGTATCTTCCCGTCGGAAAAATGCTTCAAACTCCTCGCGTGCACGAAGGTTGAACAAGATTGAGTTCGCCCAGCCTTCGCCCGCTCCGAGCACGTCGCCGTAGGAAAATCCGCCGCACGCAGCAAGTCCCTTATAGTCTCTGAGAGAAACAATTCCCGCCACGATATCGCTCATATGCACATCGGTCGCAGCGAACCCTGCACGATCAAAGGCAGCCGCCATTTCCACGTGACCGTTCACGCCTTGTTCGCGCAAAATGGCAATTCGTGGTCTGATGCCCGTATTTATGTAAGGTGCGGCAATGTCGTCGTCCACCTCGAAACTCAGCTGCGCATGCATACCGGGATCGGTAAGGTCGAGAATGCGATCGTATTCCTCTTGCGCGCATTCCGGATTATCGCGCAGCTTCTGCATCTGATAAGTGGTCTCCGACCAGGCACGATGCAAGTCGACGCGCTTCTCAGCGAATACCGGCTTATTGTTGCGCAGAAACTGAATTTCATCCTTGCCGTTGAGATCACCGATAGCAAAACTCATGTCGCGCAAACCCTCTTTCGACAGGGCAGCCATCACATCACGGTAATGCTCTGCTTTTATCTGGATTACCGCCCCTAATTCCTCATTGAACAAAACGGATGCGATACGTTCCACAAATCTTCCACCCAGTGCTTCCGGCCGCAATTCGTGACCGTCGATGTCGTTCGCAAGCACATCGAAACACAATTGATCAAGGTTGATGGTTATGCCTACATGACCGGCAAAAGCCATTTCACACAGCGCCGTAAACAGGCCTCCATCGGACCGGTCATGATAAGCAAGTATTTTATTTTCACGATTCAAATGTTGTATGGCAGCGAAAAAGCCTTTGAGTTTCTCCACCCCTTCCAGACCCGTTATGTCCGGCGCATTATTTCCCACTTGCTTATAAACTTGTGCCAGCGCCGACCCCCCGAGGCGGTTCCGGCCTCCCCCCACGTCGATAAGAATAAGCTCTGTCTTACCACAGTCCGTACGTAGTTGCGGCGTGAGGGTTTTACGCGCATCCGCTACTCTTGCAAACGCGGAAACGATCAGCGACAGTGGTGCAGTGACTTCTTTTCTGATTCCCGCAGCGCCATGGCCTGATTCCCATATAGTCTTCATCGACATGGAATCCTTTCCCACCGGGATGCTGATACCTAATTGAGGACACAATTCCATGCCTACCGCGTGCACTGCGTCGAACAGGGCGGCATCCTCGCCGGGGTGTCCCGCCGCGGCCATCCAGTTGGCGGAAAGCTTGATTTCTCCCATATCTCCAATCAGGGCAGCCGCGATATTCGTAATGGCTTCCCCTACCGCCATGCGAGCAGAGGCAGCGGGGTCAATCAGCGCCACCGGTGTACGCTCGCCTACAGCGAAGGCTTCACCAAGATAGGTCTGATATCCCATCAGCGTCACAGCCGCGTCCGCCACGGGAACCTGCCACGGCCCCACCATCTGATCGCGTGCGGTCATACCACCGACGGTACGATCACCGATGCTTATAAGGAATGTTTTGTCTGCCACCGCGGGCAACCTAAGCACCCGGTATGCCGCCTCTCGGAGATTCAACCCTCCTATGTCGAAAGGACTCAGCAGTTTCTTGACATGGATCACGTCACGAGTCATTTTGGGCGGTTTGCCAAGCAGCACCGCCAGACTCATATCAACCGGCCGATTATCGAATACCGGATCGGCCACGATAAGCTGCTGTTGCGCCTCCGCTAAGCCCACCACCGCGAAGGGGCAGCGCTCACGCTGGCAAATTGCCTGAAATAGCTCCATCGATTCCGGACTGATTGCAAGCACATAACGTTCTTGTGCCTCGTTACTCCAGATCTGCATCGGCGACATGCCGGGCTCTTCCGAGGGAATATCGCGTAAATTGAAATACCCTCCGCGCCCGGAACCCTGCAACAGTTCAGGCAGTGCGTTCGACAAGCCACCGGCGCCAACGTCGTGAATCGAAAGAATGGGGTTAGGCGCGCCTTGTCTTTCCATCTGGCAGCAATAGTCAATGACTTCTTGCGCACGGCGCTCCATTTCAGCATTGCCACGTTGTACGGAATCGAAATCAAGGCTCTCCGCATTCATCCCGGTATCCATGCTCGAAGCCGCGCTACCGCCAAGACCGATCAACATCCCAGGGCCGCCTAATTGAATCAGCAGCGCACCGGATGGAAACTCTTTTTTGAATGCATGGCGTTCGGCGATATGGCCTATGCCTCCAGCCAGCATGATGGGCTTGTGATACCCACGCATTTCACCGGCGACGCACTCCTCGAAAGTCCGAAAATACCCGGCCAGATTGGGCCGTCCGAATTCGTTGTTGAATGCAGCGCCGCCGATGGGGCCTTCCAGCATAATTTCGAGGGCCGCCGCGATCCGTGATGGTTTGCCGTAAGAATGATCCCCGCCTGATTGATGGTGCACTTCCCAGGGCTGAACAAATTCCGGAATGTTCAAATTGGAAACCGAAAAACCGCTAAGTCCGGCCCTGGGTTTGGCACCCCTGCCGGTGGCTCCTTCGTCGCGGATCTCCCCTCCCACCCCCGTGGCGGCGCCCGGATAAGGCGAAATGGCGGTGGGATGATTGTGAGTTTCCACTTTCATGAGGATGTGCGTTTGTTCCTCGCCATAATCGTAAGCGTTATCCTTGCCGGGATAGAAGCGAGCAACTTTCGCCCCCTCGATAATGGAAGAATTATCCGCATAAGCAACCACCGTGCCGCGCGGATTCTGCTGGTGAGTATTGCGTATCATTGAAAACAAAGATTTCGTCTGGGGTTCGCCGTCTATTACCCAGTCAGCGTTGAAAATCTTGTGACGACAATGCTCGGAATTTGCCTGAGCAAACATCATCAATTCCACATCAGTGGGATTACGCCCGATCTGGAAAAAGTAGGCCGCAAAATATTCAATTTCGTCAGACGATAACGCGAGTCCCATCTCGCTATTGGCATTATCCAGCGCAGTTCGTCCACCCGCCAATACATCTACCGTATGGAACGGGACCGGCTTAAAATGTTTGAACACTTTTTCGGCGTCGTCGAACGAGTTAAATACGGCTTCGGTCATGCGGTCATGTATTAGCGAAGACAGGGCAATCCTGCACTCCATCGAAAATTCGGCAATAAGCTCCTCACCGGCCTGAATATAAAAAGCCCTGCCGCGCTCCAACCGATCCACTGCTTTTAGCCCGCAATGATGCGCGATATCGGTCGCTTTGGTTGACCATGGAGATATCGTGCCAGGACGGGGCAACACCAAAAGCAGTTCGCCAGTGGGAGGCGCCGCGTTCTGCCCGGATAATCCTTCAGGAGAAATTTCGTCCGATGCGCACTTCAGAAGCTTTTTGAGAACGGCGATTTCATTTGAGCATAGATCGCGTTTCAGGGCGCAAAAGTGCCAATATTCTGCATAAATGTGGGAAACTTGCGGAGCGGCAATTTTGACTGCGCTCGCTAATTTTTCCAGGCGGAATGGGGAAAGGGCATTGCCACCACGAAGTCGAAGCATCCAGTGAATGAACCAATAGGTTGAAAACGTGATTTTACACGAGATGACTAGCTCTCCGCAGCTCGATAAGCTTGGATAGGCGATAGTATGAGCAGGCAGTTCAATGCTATCTATACCACAGCGGAAATTCGGGAGATCGAACTCGCGACTGACTCGCGGAAGTTGTCTGGCTTGATGGAAAAAGCCGGCTTTGCCGCAGCGGAAATTGCACGAGACAAGCTGCTAACGTCTGGCAGAACAAAAATACTCGTGCTGGCGGGCCCTGGTAATAATGGCGGCGACGCTTTTGTTGTCGCCCGCCATCTACAAATCTGGTGGTTCAAAGTCACGCTGGTATTTACTGGCAAGCGGGCAACCCTGTCGAGCAATGCGCAGCAAATGCTTGATGCCTGGCTCCTCGCGGGTGGCGAGATATTTACCGAAATCCCGGAAAATGGGAAATGGGACGTAGTGATTGATGGGCTGTTCGGCATTGGCCTCGATCATCAGGAGGGTCGAAACCTGACAGGTCGATATCTCGCTCTGGTCAATGCAGTCAACCTTCTGAACTTGCCCGTGCTTGCGCTCGATATCCCGAGCGGTCTGGGCAGCGACACCGGCCAGGTGCGCGGCGCGGCGATCCGAGCCGCTATGACGGTCACGTTTATAGGCCTAAAACCTGGCCTCTTGACTCATTTCGGTCCGGAATATTGCGGCGAGATTTTCTTGCGCGGTCTCGATACTGACGCGCCTTCCTTGAAAGAGCCGGCCATATGGATGATAGATCTGGCTTACGCAAAGAAACTGCTGCCGCCGCCTCGGCCCGCCAACAGCCACAAAGGCATATTTGGCAGCATCGGCATAATCGGCGGATCGGATGGCATGGTTGGCGCGGCACTTCTGGCGGGCACAGCAGCATTAAAAGCGGGTGCTGGTCGCATCTATCTTGGTTTGATTGCCGGCAATGCACCTGGTGTAGACGGCACGCAGCCCGAATTAATGCTGCGCCCAATCCATGAATTGTTTAAACTTGATTACTTGGATTGCCTGGTTGTTGGCCCAGGACTGGGAACGGGAATCGATGCTTGTTTCTGGCTAAGCTACGCACTCGAAACCGATCTGCCGCTGGTGCTGGATGCCGATGCATTGAATCTCATTGCCATGCATCCCATTGTTGCCAACCTGCTACGAGGGAGATGGCACAAGCGCAAGGCTCCCTCCATTCTTACGCCGCATCCCGCCGAAGCAGCACGGCTGCTGAACACGGATACTTCGACGATTCAAAATGATCGCATGGCCGCAGCAGCAAATTTGGCCACGATTTTCAACTGCTGCACAGTATTGAAAGGGGCAGGTAGTATTTGCGCTGTGCCCGGCGGCAAACGTTACATCAACACCAGCGGAAATCCGGGTTTAAGCACTGCGGGAACAGGCGATATATTGTCTGGGATCATTGGCGCTTTACTGGCGCAGGGCTTGAGTTCGGAGAATGCGCTGTTGTTGGCGGTTTATCTGCACGGCGCCGCCGCGGATGCGTTGGAAAATGAGCATGGTGGCCCTGTCGGAATGACCGCATCGGAAATTCCCAATGCCGCGCGCAGCCTGTTAAACCGGTGGATATATCATCTCAGCAGTGATTGATCTCGGAAGCTCCGCTGCGTTAATATCCGCTTGGTAAATCTTAGGCAACTGTGCGTCCTGTGCGGGGTGCCGCACAGATGGGCAGACGGTACATGAGTTATTAATATGGATTAGCGTGCAATTTTAGAGAAAGGCAGGCACTGTGTTGTCTGCAACTATCAATTCAGAAAAAGTGTCGATTCCATTAATCAAAAAAGGAGAATGCCCAATGTCAGTCCTCGTCACCCATCTAGCTCCAGACTTTACTAAACCTGCTGTTCTGCCGGATGGCAATTTCAATGAGGCTTTCAACTTTCATACCGAAATTTCCGGCAAATACGCAGTGCTGTTTTTCTATCCGCTGGATTTCACTTTCGTCTGCCCCTCCGAAATCATCGCCCATTCTCATCGGGTGGAAGAGTTTCGCAAGCGTAATGTGGAAGTGGTAGGCGTGTCAGTGGACTCGCAATTCACTCACTATGCCTGGCGCAATACCCCCGTTGACAAAGGCGGCATTGGTCCAGTAGGTATCACCCTGGTGTCCGACGTTGGTGGAGAAGTCATGCATGCCTATGGTGTGAGTCACCCAGATCACGTCGCCTTGCGCGCTTCCTTCCTTATAGATAAACACGGCATCGTGCGCCACCAAGTGGTCAATGACCTGCCGCTGGGGCGCGATGTAGACGAAATGCTGCGCATGGTGGATGCGTTGCAATTTCATGAAAGTCACGGCGAAGTCTGCCCTGCCGGCTGGAAAAACGGAGACCCGGGCATGAAGCCGAATGCGGAGGGTGTGGCTGAATATCTCGGCAACCACGCCGAAGCCCTCTAAGCCAATGAGACAATAGGAAAAAGCGCGCCACCGGGGAATGACTCCGGCGAAAAACAATTCCGGATTTATGAGATCGGCTGCCTTCTCACTTTGCAGCCATAAGGAGAAAAAACATGGACTTCGATAAAGAAAAAGCCATCGCGCTATTGAACAAGATCATGGAACTGGAGCTTGCCGGAGTGGTGCGCTACACGCACTATTCACTGATGGTGTACGGCTACAACCGTATTCCCGTCGTTGAATGGCTCAAGAAAGAGGCCGAAGAAGGTTTGCTTCACGCTCATAAGGCCGGTGAACTCGTCACCTTTCTGGGTGGGTATCCTTCGCTTTCCATCGGTCCATTGCTGGAGACGCATCATCACGACATCGGCGATATTCTGAGGGAATCCCTCGCGCATGAGGGCGAAGCTTCTGCAGCCTACTATCAACTGCTGGAACTTACCCAAGGTAAATCCGTAATTCTGGAAGATTACGCCCGAACGCTTATCGTTGAGGAAGAGATGCACGCCGACGAGGTGAATAAAATGCTGCGCCGGACGGGTAAAACGGGGGTATACGAGCCTTCCAAGTAAGTACCAGCAATAGGGATTTAAGCATTAAATGCGGCGGACACACAGTTCTTCTGGGGGAAACGATTGACGTGCATACTTTCCAATGTGTATTGTGAGGCTAAGACCGCGCGGATGGAGCGATAAAGAGGGATGTAGCAAGAGGGAGAAGTTCGGCAAAAGAGTTGAATACTTATTCGGAATATAGAATTACTCATCGCTGAGTATATGGTTTTGCACCATGCCGCTTAGCTGGATCATCAGATCAACCTCACTTTCCTCTTCATCCGCAACCGGCCCTGATTCGTAGAACTCCATTAGAGCTCGAAGCGCGTCGATGGGGCTCACACTCAGGGGATTAGCGGATTCAATAGCTTGCAAGGTAACTTCAACAGGCTTCATGCCCGCCTCTTTGATGAGGATAATCATTCAAAATTCTGTTACACGGCATATGCCAAGGTCTTGAAGTTAGCCACTCCAGACCAACAGCTGCGAAGATGAGCAGGGGGGTAAGAAATTCCGTCGAGGAGCTCGTCGAAATGATGGCGCATCAATTAAACCTTAGCCGAACCGCTTTTTTTTAGTTCTAACGAGGATTGTTCCGTGATAAACGCTTCTATCAGCATTAACGGAAGGATCCAAGCGGCTGTTGCTATCGCCATCGCTATATGGGTCTTGGGGGGCTTTGGCGGCATCATTTTCGTAATCGGCATTATGGCTCGCGCCTCCCGTGAGAGGTTGCCTGCTAACCAAGGGCTGTCCAGCATGCCTCGTCGATGATATGGGCCTCATTAACGCGGGTAGTTGCGATTTCATATTGCCTCCTGTGAGGAACGGTTATCCACTGAATGATTAATCTGATTAATGCGTTCAGGCTAACTGGAACAGATGGCGTTCTCATGAAAGCTTTATGAAAGTTTTATAAAACGAGCAATTGAAAATTTAGCAAGCTTTGATAATTGATAGCGTGAAATAAATACCAGGCTGTTCTAACTCTGTTTTTTTGATCTTCCCATCATGTTCCATTCAGGGCCCGAATATTCAAAAGTAACCGGATCCAACGGTTCTCTCTCGCACTCATTTCGCATCAAAGCGGCTGTCTCCCCCAACGCAATTTCCTGCAGGCGGCAGCGCATGTTCAATACGCCATCGCTGGATTCAAAAACACCACACCTGCGGAAGGCTTCACCACTTTCCCTATAACTTTCGGATGCTCTGTAAGACCCTACATTATTCATTACTGCGACCGGTAAATGTGGGTAGCGTCGTCTCGCTTCCCGAATCCATTGCAACAGATGCGTTTGTTGGCTGCAATCGTACACATTGCCGTCGACAAGAACCATGTCGTAAGCTTCCAGATCCGGCTCCGGGAAATTTTCCAGAGATTTCCGCTCAAGTTTGTGTTTTGACTTCTCAAGCAAGAGTTGTACAAGTTGACGGGTATCCTGCCTTTCCCCCACCAGAAGGATATTCATGCAGCTTTCCTTTGCGCATCTTCGGGAAGCGTACCGAACAAGGCAAACCCTGTGATAGCATCCATCTCGATGTAGCAGGCTACCGTTAAAACCCGGCCGATTTTGATGGGCGCACCAAGTCGCGAAACATTAGCGCCAAGTTTACGTAACAATCTTTCCACTGCGACGGTAGTTACGGTTACGCATCGCGCTATCCCATTATGCTGTGCGAAGAGGAATAAGGTCTGCATCATTTTTACTGGAATATCGCTAAAACCGAATCCCGCGCTTTCGCATTTTGGAACCGTTACAGCGAATCTGCTTAATTCCCATACATCGGTCTGATGCGGCGCGGGCTGGCCATGCAATAGTTGTGGGAAAGTATCTTTTAACATGTTGGGGCCGATAGTCGGAAGCAGCCTCCAACAGCCCAGCACCTCATCTTCATCGCCTTTCGCAAGAATATATATGGTATCAGCATGATCGAACTCATCGTGCTCCATTCCGTTGTCTGTAGTGACCTCCCAGCCCAGCCGGTCATGGAATACCTGATGCCTCAATCGATACATTCCTATAACCGCCCGTTGATCCAGAGAACCATTTCCGTGTTGCGCAAGCATAATTTGTCCCATCGTTCCGCACCCGTCGTTGGTTAATGACGGTGCTATGAAACAACGGAACGAGGTTGCCGAATAGCTGTAAAATCTTACAGGAAAAGACACGAGATATCGGCTGCAATCGTTTCCTGTGGCGGGTTACAGACACCCGCACAAGGGCCACATTTAGCTGGTTTTTTACGGAGAAACTCTTGAGAAAGGTCGAATCTGAATTAAAATAACTTTGGCGCTAATACCACCTTTCATCCAGCTACTACTACGAGCGCATCGAAATAGCTATTACAAATCGGCTTGAAAGCGGGGTTGAGCAAGAATACAGCTACTCATCCATGCAATATACCAGGCGCGCGCGGACGCCTGCACATCTATCTTGGCAACGTTTTGATATTGAGGCGAACTGACAGAATGAGCTGATAGAAGGACACAATCCTTTTACTGAAAATTTCTTCGGTGTGAGGCGCAACAACGCCCAACAAAGGTAATGTGTACGCTGAGTGCTCAAGGTGAAATGCAGCTACAAGGGAGAAAGCTGCACCGAGGTATGGATAGGCGGGGCAGACATTGCCTCGCTCTAGCAGCCTGTCGGACTTAAAGCCTGCATAAAATAGTATAATGCACGTTAAATCATAATATTAATACAATATTGCCATGAGCCACTTCAGACCGATCAAACGCGACATAAACTACCTGTTTCCGCCTTCGATGAACGACTGGCTGCCGGAGCAACACTTAGCGCGCTTTGTGGTGGAAATCGTGGAGCAGCTGGACCTGAAAGGCATGGAGCGCGCCTACCGGGAAACAGGAAGCGGCCCCGTTACACCCCGCATTGCTCCTGTCTATCCTGGTTTACGGCTATGCTACGGGCGTGTTCTCCAGCCGAAAGCTGGAGAACGCCACCCACGACTCGGTTGCATTTCGGTTTGTGGCGGCGGACGAGCACCCTGATCACGACACCCTGAACACCTTCCGCAAGCGGTTTCTGAAA
>JACCWK010000245.1 GCA_013697655.1 Nitrosospira sp. | reverse complement strand
TCTGAGCTGATCGCTAAAATTATTGCACGCGTTCAGTTCAAAAACGGTGTCATTACAGGAATGGAAAATCATCAAAGAGTCGCCGCCTGATCATGTGCCCCCATACACAACATTTGACTATAACTCAGCGCATTGCTCCCACCCTATAAATTTTAGCGAAGATACCTTCTCCCATGTACGCCGCACAGCGTCTTTAGTCCACGCCATAGCTTCAGATTGGCTCGGGGAGCCGTTCTCCCAGCATACAAATATCGTGCTTGTATCCCAGCGCGAGCCTTAAATGGTAGCCGCGAATGGTTTTACGTGAGGATTATTGGAGTTAGCAATTGCAGGTGAAATTGACGCAGGGGCACTCTTTTTCATTTTCAATAGGGAATTATTAAATTCTTCAGAAGGCGTAGGAATTTTTTCATCTCCCAGAGTTGACGTTGTAATTGTCATTACAATAATCAGACTAACAATAGATATAGAAGCTCGCATGATTTCACCTCGTTCTATCTTTCATTATTTGCCTGAGGCAAACAAAATAAATGTTGCCTCTCAATTAATTACCATGATAACAATTTCCTACTTTTCATTTTAGTAGGAACGAGGCCAAATTCGTGAACGGCAATCGCCCTTATACACATATTGAACATAGTTGTATCTGAAGTATAATCCGCACCCCACGTATTATTTGTTTCTATTTTTTTCTTGCCTCTTCTAATTCTTTTTGAGCTTGTAAAAGGCTTTTCTGCGCGTTTATATACCCAACCTCATTATTGAGAGATTCTGTTTTCTTACCGAACCTGCCGGTAATAGCCTTGGCGATTCCATTAAGGATTTCGACGGGGATGGATATTAGTCCCAGAACTTCACTGGGATGATCTACGGTCGAACTGGTTAAAACCCCCTTAGTGAAGGTGTAGTCATGCTGTCTGGTAACGAAGATGCTCCGACTTGTGGGTGCGTAGAAAATTGCGGATATGTCCGGTATATTGACTCGAAAGACTCTTTTAATGTACTCACCTAATCCCGTATACTCAGCGCTCAGTATGATATCAGTGGTTGATCTGTATGCAATTCCGTCCCTAACCGTAACATCCTGTTTTAGTGCACTGTCTTTATCGATCTCTAATAAATAATTTGTGATTTCACCTTTTTTATCGGTATCAACTTTTTCCACCTTGAAGCAGAATAATTTTAATTTATCATTAGCTTCTTTTAAATTCGCCGGATCAATTTCCAGGTCCAATGTGAATGGCATTTTCTCTGGCGTACATGTCCCAGGTTCTTGCGCAGCGGCTAATTGAACTGCAAGACCTGCAAGTTCTCCTATTTTCTCTGCGATTTCTAATCCTTTAAAAGTAGTTTTAGTTTTTACGGAGGTTAGTAAGCCATCTATAGTAGTTTCAACAACAAAATTATCGTCATAAAATCCATTATGGTTCCTGACTAAATATAATGTTTTCGTGGTATCTGCAACAAGCTTAGGCGACATAGTGAAAGTCGGTATTTTAGTTTTCTTATCAACGCTACTGCTGAAAGACACGAGTGCTTTTGGCAAGTAATATGGTCGTGCCGTGGCATGTTTTTGGTCTTCATGTGTGAGACCAAACCTTGTTTGATAAACTGAAGCACAGCCAGTTAGAGAAAGTAATGTGACGACAATGGTGAGATTTTTTATATACATGATGGCCCCATTTAAATCGTTATTGTTAATTTATTTTCGTTGCCAGTTGACGCATCCAGTTCAAATTTCATGCTTGGGGGGAGAGAGCTGATCCCACTTGTTTGAACATCAGCCAGAGTTTTTTTCAAGTGAAATCTCTGCTGCTTTGCATGCTGCCAGTCCAATGCCCAAACCTGGTTGGGATTCGCTTCAAACCGCTGTGCCAGTTCGGCCAGCGTCTTGTTTTCCGCAAAAGCCGCTAAAGCTACCTTTGGTTTAAACGCGGCAAAGTGCGGCCCATCTCGTTTTTTTTCCATCATCTGCTCCATTTCTTCGTCCCCACCGGCAATCATACGTAGAATCTCCCAGGTAACGCCTTTGTTCAAATTTCCATTACCAGCTATAAATGACATACGGGCACGTATGCCATTTTCTCCTTTAAGTGGGTCCAAAAAGTATTCATATTCTTTATAGATGAGAAAGGGAAGAATATAAAGTTGCTAAAGAATAATATTTTCTCCTGAGTTTAGGTAATGATCGCAATATTCTATTTTTGATAAAAAATGTCATCAATAATAGAATGGGGACATAGCAATTGGAATAAATTTAAATGGATATGGAACGTATTTAAGGTCAGTGTGTTGGCCTCAACGCTAGGATTTGATGGGATTAATTAGAATTTAAATTCATTCGCGGAACAGCCCGACCATGCAATTGTGTGGGACGGAACTTCCCCAACCAGCCTCGATGCGCTAGGAGGAATCGGTGGTGCCGCTTGTGATATTAACGACACCGGGCCAATCGTAGGTTACGCCTACCTCCCGAATGAGAGATATCATGAAGGGCTCCCTAATCACGCGAGCTTGTGGCAGGGCACAACCGTAACCGATCTCGGAACGTTGGGTGGAACTAGCCAAGTCAGTGCGATCTATAACGTCAGCCACATCGTGGCTATGCGTAGCGCGCGCCACTTCCCGAAAATATGACAGTGGCTAAATACGACCGCCCCGGCAATATTTTCGGGTTGCGGACCCCGCACATCTTACGTGCACGGCAATTAATGACCAGTGGACGTTGGGTACAGGAGGAGGCTCACCGTCGCGCTTTTAGCAACGTGCACCAAAGGATAGTGAGGTCAGCGGGCTGAGTGCGATAAGGCCATTACTGACAGATATTGTAAAATCTCATGGTAAGAATGTCTGGCCAATTTTTGGTGAAGCTATTATTTATGCTAAACCAATACAGCTTTTTCGTTTACAAATGCTTCTTGAAAGGGACAATAATTGGTCAAATATACAGCCAAGCATCTTTTCTATATTGCCTTTAGATTTGGTTATTGAGTGGTGCAAAAGAAACAGGGACGTTGACCTGCTCCCTTTAATTAGTCCGGTAAAAATGTAGAGTCTGCCCTCAGGAGGCAGACATGAAGAATCGGTTCACGGAAGAGCAGATAATTGGCGTACTGAAAGAAGCTGAAGTCGGTATGAAAG
>JACCWK010000244.1 GCA_013697655.1 Nitrosospira sp. | reverse complement strand
TTCAAATCTCATCTTCCAAGTCTCCTGTAACCATTCCGTCCGTCTCATGTCTGTCCCCCCTTCGGGATAGCATAAAACCGGACAGATCATTTGCTACAGACCCGGACAGTTTATTTGTTCTCTACAGCGGACGCTCACCACGTTGCGCTCCTTGGTATCGTAGACTAAGCTATAAGTGTGCCTCGTTATCGTGCCGATTTTACCGCAACGCGTTCTACGAGGGACCTGTTCAGAGTTTCCTGATTCAACCGGTGGCAAAAAAGGCTGCGGAGTTCACGCTTGGCCCTTACCTGGAGAGAATAATTATGCGGATAAGAATCGCTGGTGAAAAGTCGGTCATAGATGATCTTGGGGCGGAATTTGCCCGGGACGGCGTGCAGGTTGAGTCTGTCGAAAACTCCATAGATCGGACGGAGCTGCGCCTGGGACTGCTGGAAGCAGCCGCGATTATTGGCATCGTGGCCAATGTCGCTACGCTTATCAAATATCTGATCGAAGTGGCCGGGCAACTGAAGAGTGACAAAAAAAGCCGCGTGGAAGTAAAAAGCGCTGCGGCAGCCACGTTTATCGACATCGATAACACGTCCACCGCGGAAAATCTGGAAAAACAGCTCGCCATCCATGAGACCTCTGATCGAGCCACCGGCCCCAAATTCGATGGCTCGAAAAAAAAAGGCTGATTCCGGCCCTGCCGACAGCTTTTATCAGGACGACTTCGGCGGTTTCAACCCTCGTTTTGGCGGGGTGACCATTCGTATCGCGTCGCAGGCGGCCTACGACGAATTCGTGTCGTTCCTGACCTCGGAAACACTCCCCGGCAACAAGGAAGAACCTCTTGGTCCCATCTTGATGCGCTCGGTAATGGAGCATGAACTTCGTCATTACCACGATTTTCTGCTTGGTTCGTATAACGCAATGCTGTTCAGGTCCCGGCTGCAGGCTGTATTAAATGGAATAAAAGCCTTGCGCGCTGTCAAGGAATTGCCCGGCGATGTGTTTCCCCTGCCATTGAGCCGGTGGATGACATTGACTGCGGAAGAACGGGATGCCCTGCTGGAGGAGTGGGCCGCGTTCAGTATCGGCGGGAAAGCCCCCGTCGTCGTACCCGTCCCGATAGTGCCAGAGGAAGAGTTGCTGCGACCGCGTGACCCGGAGAGCCATGCGATTGAAGACGACGATCCGGCAGCCGCTTTTTCACTGGCGGCAGAGTATGCCGTGCGCGGATATGCAGGAATCCCTGTGGCGGCGGAAGGGACAAAAGGTTCCAATGTGCCGGCATACCTGCATCTGCTCACTCCCGCCAACATACAGGAAGTGCTCGCCTTGAATGTCCAGCTGCGGGCTATATTTCGCGCGCAGGGTGAGAAACAGGCGCGCGCATTTGCACGATTCTTCCTGAACGGCAGTACTTTGCCTCCTGCCAGGCTCTGGCGGTTATTGCTGGACGCATCGTTACGGTGGCAGAGCGGCGAGGCGGAGGGTGAGGATGACGATGAGCTTGAAAGACTCCTGGCAGCAAGTTTCCAGGTCATGACGATTGGAACCTGGACGCTGTTGGGGAGTCATATCACGGAAGACGGGTCCGCATCTCCTGCGGCGCGGTTGACGAATCTGCTGAAACATCTCCTGATGGATCGCGCCGAGGTTAACACCGCTCAAGATAGCGCCCCGGGCGTCAGCGCAACCTGGGATTATTGGGACACGGCGCTTGGCCTCAATTCCTGGCGCACGTCGCTAAACGAGTCGCTCGAATGGGCAAGCCGCGGGGTGGATTTTTACCGGCATGCGCATGAAATGTCCGAGCCAGGTTGGGAAAGAGATTTTCATGCCATACTCCATGATATGATGGAGGCATATTCGGACGATCAGCGAATTCTGATTGAACATCTGCTTGAGCAGCCGGAAGACATAGTGGGAGCAAACCGGTATCTGAGCCTTCCCCCAGGCACCCTGCCCATGCCGCTTTTTCGGCTGCAAATGGACAACAACAGCGCATTGGACGCGAGTACTCTTGATCAGAAGATTTTTGATCCCGTCATGACTGTCGACTTCGATGGAGGGGTGGGGGTGTTGTCATGTTTATTGAAAACGTCTCTCCCGACATATCGCGAGCGTGCCGCCGATGCAATCGCGTTTGAACATATCGCACAGCTTTGCGATTTGGCCTTCTCCCCGCAAGCGCCGTATGGGCGCTCCGGATTTCTGGAGAAAACGTTATTATCCGAGCTTGAGAAAACCGTATGCAAAACGCTGCGTTCGATTGTCTAGCAGCCTGTCGGACTTAAAGGAAATCGGCTGCAAAAGCGTCTGGCCGGTCCATATTTCGCCGTTTTTTCGGTCAATAGAACAACTATTGGCCCTCAAAATCGTCAAAATCTGTCCTCACCCAGTCACTTTTTCGCTTCGATTCTTCAAGTCCGACAGGCTGCTAGGCGAAACATCAACTGAATGTATACCGCTAATCGCACTGAGCCCATGCGCCGCCATTTGACCACGCTGTTCCATCATCAACCCGTTTCATCCAGAGGAAATAAATGACTCAGAGCAATCTCAAGCATAGTGACACGGTTCCCGAGGTGCCGGACGTGGCCGATGTTGCCGATTTGCCCGAGCTGGCCGATTTGTGCGATGCGCAATTCGACAATAGTTTTGTGAGGGAACTGCCCGGCGACCCGGTGGCTCACAACGTGCCGCGCGCAGTTCGGGATGCCTGCTATACGAGGGTTAACCCTACACCGGTACGAGCGCCACAGCTGCTGGCCTGGGCGGACCCGGTGGGCGAATTGCTCGGTATCTCGCGTCCCGAGTCGCCTGTTGGCCCGCCGGTCGAGGTACTCGGCGGCAACCGCGTGCTGCCCGGCATGCAGCCCTATGCGGCACGCTACGGCGGACATCAGTTTGGCCATTGGGCGGGGCAACTTGGCGATGGCCGCGCCATTACCCTGAGTGAGATACATTGCCCTGACGGCAAGCGCCGCGAGCTGCAGCTCAAGGGAGCGGGCAAAACGCCCTATTCGCGTACTGCGGACGGGCGAGCGGTGCTTCGCTCTTCGGTGCGAGAGTTTCTCTGCAGTGAAGCCATGCACTATCTGGGCGTGCCTACTACGCGCGCACTGAGCCTGGTGACAACCGGGGAAACAGTGGTGCGCGATATGTTCTATGACGGGCACCCGAAAGCTGAGATGGGCGCCATCGTCTGCCGCGTGGCCCCCTCATTCGTGCGCTTCGGCAACTTCGAGATACTCGCCGCGCACCGCGAGCTGGAGACGCTCAAACGTCTCGCCGATTACGTGATATGCGAGCATTTCCCTGAGTTGGGCGCACCTTCGCCGGCTACCTATGCGCGCTGGTTCGAAGAAATATGCCGCCGCACCGGAACGCTGGTCGCGCAGTGGATGCGGGTTGGTTTCGTGCACGGCGTGATGAATACCGACAATATGTCGATACTGGGACTGACGATGGACTATGGCCCCTATGGCTGGCTGGAAGGCTTCGACCTGCAGTGGACCCCCAACACGACGGATGCACAGGGACGGCGCTACTGCTTCGGCAACCAGCCCCAGATTGCGGAATGGAACCTGACCCGCCTCGCCTCCGCGTTAGCCTCGCTGGTCGAAGATCAAGCGGCTCTGGAGCGGGGATTGGCGGTCTTTGGCGAAACTTTCCATAATGCATGGCGGGAAACGCTGGCAGACAAGCTTGGCCTGGCTTCGCTGGGGCATGAGGGAGATGACATACTGGTGAGCGACCTGTTTGATTTGATGCAACAGGTCGAGACCGACATGACGCTCTTTTTCCGGGGTCTCATGGCTGTTCCCATAGGTGACGCAACCGATCACGCCGGCAACCCCGACAACCCCGGCCATATGGACGATGGCGCCCTGGCTGGACTTTTGCGCCGAGCATTCTATACCGAACAGGCGTTTGAGGCCACGCAATCAAGCCGTTTGATTGGCTGGCTGCGGCGTTATATCGCTCGGGTGCGCCTGGACGCGGAAGCTGCGGACAAGGTTAACGCGGTGGAGTTCGCGAATCTGCGTTTGGAGCGGATGAGGCGCGCGAACCCCAAGTACGTTCTGCGCAACTATATGGCGCAACAGGCAATCGAGGCGCTGGAGCAGGGCGATGCAACCGTCATTACGCGGCTGATGGAGGTACTGAAGCACCCCTATGACGAACAGCTCGGCCAGGAAGAACTTGCGGACCGGCGCCCCGAATGGGCGCGCAACAAGGCGGGGTGTTCGGCGTTGTCGTGCAGTTCGTGAGCGATTGACCTGCTCCCTTTAATTAGTCCGGTAAAAATGTAGAGTCTGCCCTCAGGAGGCAGACATGAAGAATCGGTTCACGGAAGAGCAGATAATTGGCGTACTGAAAGAAGCTGAAGTCGGTATGAAAG
>JACCWK010000243.1 GCA_013697655.1 Nitrosospira sp. | reverse complement strand
GGCGGAAACAGGTAGTTCATGTCGCGTTTGATCGGTCTGAAGTGGCTCATGGCAATATTGTATTAATGTTATGATTTAACGTGCATTATACTATTTTATGCAGGCTTTAAGTCCGACAGGCTGCTAGCCAACGCGGATCTTTTCTGGCGACATCAGCAATCTATCGTGCTGGCTCATTTCTTGCGCCAGAAAATCAGCGATCGCGACATTAACGCTCCTTCGCTGCATCATCTATTTGGTGATGTCTCCCAAAAAGATGCCTACCGTGTTTTCACTGACGAAATCATGCAATGGATGGAAGCTTCATCTGGTAAGGAGGCGTTACTAGAGGCGGAAGCACTTAGAGTACGACTCCCGTTAGAACTGCGATTTATTGGTGCCAGCGGCATAGATCTGGCTAGGCGGTTTAGGGAGAACATGCAGGAATTTGCCGAAGAAGTGACGAGCCGCTATACCCGGTATACCGAACTCATGAATGAAGCGGCTAAAGTCAGTCATAAGAAGGCGACGCATTGGGAAACACTGCGCGACGATTTTATGGGGCAGTTCTTGGTCAATCAGCTTTCCCGAAGGGGGCTTATCCCTACTTACAGCTTTCCAGTGCATTCCTTGAGTTTGGATGTGATTCAAGAAAGTCGACACCAGGGACGAGGACGGGGAAATACCGATATTGCGCTCACCCGAGACGCCAGTTTAGGTATTAGTGAATACGCCCCTGGCGCCGAGGTGGTGGCGAATGGTCGTATTTGGACCAGTTACGGCTTAGCTCACTATTCTAAAACCTTCATGCCAGAACGTTGGTATGTGCCTTGTCGCCAGTGTTTCAATGTGGACATCAGTGACGTAAAAGAAGAAATGCCAACTGTTTGCTCGAATTGCGGGTCTATTGAGGCTCGGCACTCACGAAAATTTATTGAACCGCAGGGTTTTGTTACCAGTTATGCTGATTGCAAGGGACGTGATCCCGGCAACAGTCGACGCCGAATCAAAGCGGCCGACGAGGCACGTCTCATCGCCGCTCCACGTGACGACGCTTTTACTGAAACCAATCTACCTTTTTTGCGCACTGCTCTGTTATCGTCACGTGCTCGTGAGCAAGACGGGTTGCGTGGCACACTATTTATCGCTAATCGCGGAGGCTATGGGGAGGGATATAGCCGTTGCCCGCGCTGCAATTTTGCTTTTCCAATCAAGAGGCCGGAAGCCAAAAAAAAACCCGCCAAGGCCGGAAAAAAGATCAGGCGGGCCATGGTATCCAGTTTCCGCATAATGATCCTATGACTGGCGAAAGGTGTCCCATTGAAAAGCTATCCAAACGAGGGTTGGGTCTGGTGCATCGCTTTGACACAGATGTGCGTCTTTTCCGGTTTCTGACGCCACTACCAGAATCACAGCAAGGGGACATCATGCCACGCCACTTCCATGAGCGTTTGGCCCGTACCTTAGCCGAAGCTCTGCGTCTAGCAGCATGCAAGTTACTGCAGGTGCAACCAACGGAGATCCGCGCTACATATCGGCTCTACGGTGCCACCGGCAACACTATTGAGATTGTGCTCTACGACGCGGTGCCAGGTGGAGCTGGCTATTGCGCGCGTTTGGGAGAAGCCGAATTTTCCTTTGATGCACTGTTGCGTTGTGCCCGTGATCAGCTTGATTGCAGAGCGCACTGTGATACCGCTTGTCGTGTTTGTTTATGCGACTATGGAAATCAACGTTATTGGAATAGCTTCGATCGCATTTCGACGCTTATTTGGCTTGACACATTATTTGATCCGAACGCGCAGCAAGTCGGTCCAGGTAACTATGTCCGTTGGATCAAGCCAAGTCTGTCCGGACTGAACGAGCGGTTGGTTAACTTTGCAGAGATTCATTTAGTGGCACGTAGCTTAGTAGAGCAATCGATTTATTCGGAAGATAGCTTGAGCTTACTTTTGCAATGGCTTCAAGCAGACAAAATCATACATATTTATGTAACTAGTCAAATGGAACAAAAACCAAAAGACCAAATACAACTTATAGTATATCGCCGCCTGCACCCATACATGCAAGAAGGACGGCTACGTTTGTATCAGATACCTGACGTGACTGGCATGGATTGGAGTAACTTACCGAGAGTTTTTGTCAGTAATAACACTGGCATGCCAATTATTCGACAGCATTTCGCTATGCAACCCCTCCTTAAGGGGTTGATCGGCGAGTCTGCAGATGTCGGGACTGTCGACAACGAGATCAGTGTAGACCTAAGTCGACTGTTGGCTCTCTCCGTATCCCTGCCGCCAGACTCATTGCGCGAGGGCGATCGTATGTCTATGTGGGAGCTACAACCTGGCGAGAAGCGCGACCTTGCCAGCATCTTCAGTGTCGTGGTTGGTTGCTACATCAAAGAATTGGTAATCCGAGATCCTTACTGCGGCGCGAATCCGAACCGCGGCTCACTGACGTCTTTTCTCACTGCCATCAAGTTGTTGGCGGATAGTATTGAACATGTGGCCATCTACTGCAAAGAGTCCCGGGACAGAGATGGTGACGTGGAGTTTCATCTCGACGTCGAAAGATATGTGGATCGCATTCTCGTCTCACTCGGGCTAGAAAGTAGAAGTGTAAATGTCAGCCGATTTAAGGGTGGCGGACCCACCTTTCACGACCGAGAAATTGACATTACGTTTGTAACAGCTGACGGCTGCGACATGTCATATCGATTCTTTCTTACGGGAGGTATTGATTATCTGATGAATGAGCAAAGTCAAACTCGAGTTTTTTGTGTTCAGCTGTGACGAGATTCTCGCAAGAATTTTTACCTGACGACATCCTTAACAATCCCAGTCTGCGGTTCCTCCGCTCATGACTACTTGAGCGAGGACGCTTCATTGCAACGGTGGATTTGCCAAAAGGAATCTTCGGCGACAGTGGCGGCGTCAACAACCCAAGTGTGTTGATCGTACAGAGATTTGCAAGGAAGAGTTGAAGCTCCCTGCGGTTGGTGTGAGCGACATGAATCACATAGGATTAATGCATCACCGAAAACCGCAGGCATCGATAAGCGCTGCAAGTAAATCTTTCTGTGCCATCTGACGGACGTGAACTATTCGATGAGGAGGGTAGCCGCTTCCTAAATGACGAGATCGTGTTAGTTTCGGAGCGCTTGTCACAATGGTTTCATGGCGAGAACCTGGCTTGGGCAGATACAGTCGTTCGGTCAAGCTGCCACAGCAGATGTTTGAAGGGATAGGCCGAAGGCAGATGCGGAATGACGCGGTCTTTGTATTGCTTGACCTGAGTTGCCACCTTGAACAGCT
>JACCWK010000182.1 GCA_013697655.1 Nitrosospira sp. | reverse complement strand
GAGGTCGAAAACAGGGTTCCTGAACAAAACGAGTCAGGAAATTTAACAAAACTACTCTTCAGGTCATCTTGATCAGTAAATAACAATGCCTACTCTCAGATCACCCGGGAGTTTTGCAAGAAGCTCTAGTGTTCGTTTTGTGGCAGAACATTATGGAACGCCCTGGAATTCTGGGCAGCTTGCCGGCACCCGCACTATTATTAGTAACCAGGTAAATTCGTGGTTCTGGAACAATATTAATTACCACATCGGGCATCATATATATCCCGCGGTGCCTTGGTATAATCTTCAAGAATTACATACGCAGATGTTGCCTGAAATCGTGCGTCAGCACGCAATCGTTGATAAAAGTTATTTTGTCGTCTTTTTTTATGCCATGGTACGAGGTCCGGAAAGCATAGAGCAAAATATAGAACTCAATGCTGCGCGAAGATTGGGAATAGGACTTGCTTAGACGAGTTATGCAAAGACATAAACCCCGGCTGTGCCGGGAGGACTAAGTTCAGCTCGAATTAGGACCTATTCTATTATAGATAAAATACGTTATCGATAATTACGCAATCAAAGTTTCATAAAATTCTTTCTATCATTTACAGTTGATAACATATTTTATCAATAATAAAGGATGCCTGAGTTCTGGGCGTTCCTGGGGTACCAGTACCCGCGCCAGTTCTTCAGCGCTTTTTGCTCCATCTTTGAGCAAATCAGCAAGACTCAGCCTCGCTGCAACAGAAATCGCCTGTGTAGTCACAAACCCAAAAATCATTTGCATCAATTGCGGCAAATGCTCCGAATAGTTATATGCCGCACTCACCTTATTGCACTCAGCGAGCGCCAACTGCCTCTCGATCGCCTCATGCGGCCACCGCTGCTCATGCAAAATGGCCGACGCCAGGCTCTAAAGCCATGCCCAGCCATTTCATGCAATGGTGTGATACGAAAAAGCCGCGTGGTTAGCGGCTTATATTGATCTTATGAGATTTTCTGACTCGACTTGAAATGTCATTCAATGTTTTGTACCTGTTCGCGCATCTGCTCGATTAGTACTTTGAGTTCCAGGGAAATTTTCGAAACTTCCGCATCTACCGATTTTGAACCTATAGTATTGGCTTCTCGATTCAGTTCCTGCATCAAGAAATCCAGGCGCTTGCCTATTCCACCCCCGCTGAATAAAACCCGCTCTACTTCATCTAGATGGGTTTGCAAACGAGACAGTTCTTCGTCTACGTCGATTTTGCTGGTAAATAGTGATAACTCCTGACGAATCCGGTCATCGTCAAAACTGATCATGGCTTCTTGTAATCGTGATTTGACTTTTTCCTGAAAAGCCACAAGCAATGCCGGAATACGCGGCGATATTTCGGCTGTCAGGCTACGCATCTTGCCTAGACGCTCGAGTAGTATGGCCCTTAGCTTTTCACCTTCGCGTGCGCGTGCCGCTGCAAACTCATCCAGGGCAACGTACATCAATTGCATACACGGCTCGCACAAATCCTCCGCTGATAGAGAATCCGCAGCCAATATTCCTGGCCAACGAAGAATATCCGCCACTTCGAGACCCCTTGCATCCGGTACAGCCTCCCTGACGGCACAATCCAATTCCAACAATCTTTTTAATAGTTTAGCATTGATATGTTGCGGATCTTCCACACCCATGAGCCGAAAAAAACTCAAACGGCATTCAACTTTTCCCCGGTTCAACCGGGTTGTCAGCAATTCGCGCATCGATGCCTCAAGTAAGCGAAGCTCATCAGGCAGGCGGAACTGAATATCAAGATAACGGTTATTAACGGAACGTAACTCCAGATTCAATGAACCACGGGGCACGTCCTTGGTAACCGCCGCATAGCCGGTCATGCTGTAGATCATGCTAACTTAATCACCGACAAGTCCTTATTACGTTAAAATATAAAAGTGGCGATCTCACACATTGCCACTGAATTATGCCACAACGCGCTCGCGCCTTGACACACAATCCTTGCTGCAACGCGGGCAAACTATTGCTCCATACACCGCCCGCAAAACCTACCGATTAACATTATCTCTAAAGATTTACCACACCCATGCGCCCCAGCAATCGCACCCCAAATCAACTGCGCTCCATTGAAATCTCCCGGCATTACACGAAACACGCAGAAGGCGCGGTTCTGATCGAGTGCGGCGATACAAAGGTACTATGTACCGCCAGCCTGGATGAAAAGGTGCCACCCTTTCTCAGAGGTAAAGGTCAAGGTTGGCTCACCGCGGAATATGGCATGCTGCCACGCTCCACTCATGAGCGGATGCATCGGGAAGCAGCCAAGGGCAAGCAATCCGGCCGCACCATGGAAATCCAGCGCCTGATCGGACGCGCATTGCGTTCAGTAGTGGATCTGACAAAACTTGGTGAGCGCACTATCCAGATTGACTGCGACGTAATACAAGCCGACGGCGGCACCCGTACCGCAAGTATTACAGGAGCCTTCGTGGCCCTGCATGACGCGGTGGAAAAGCTGTTGCATCGGCAACTGATACAAACTACACCGATACTTACGCATGTTGCCGCCGTTTCGGTCGGCATATATGAGGGCGTGCCCGTGCTTGATCTGGATTATCTGGAAGATTCCTGCTGCGACACCGATATGAACGTCGTTATGACCGGCAATTTCGGTCTAGTGGAAGTGCAAGGAACCGCCGAAGGGGCCTCTTTCAGCCGACAAGACCTGGACACCATGCTGGACTTGGCGCAGCAAGGCATACAGGAACTGATCAGGATTCAAGAAGCGGTGCTGGCAGCGAAATGAGGGGAGGGGGGATCGAAAAAATGCAGAAACTCGTTATAGCCAGCGGTAACGCCGGCAAATTGGGGGAAATCCGCCATTTACTCGAACCGCTGGGAATTGAGGTACTGCCGCAGTCTGCCTTCAACGTTGTCGAAGCAGCAGAGCCTTACAACACTTTCGTCGAGAATGCGCTTGCCAAGGCCCGCCATGCCAGCAAATGGTCTGGAGTGCCCGCGCTGGCGGATGATTCCGGCATATGTGTGGATGCTTTAAGCGGTGGGCCGGGAGTTTATTCAGCCCGCTATGCGGGCGAGCCTAGATCGGATGAGCGAAATAACCAAAAGCTGGTCGACGCTTTAAAGAGCCGTGCCAATCGCAAGGCTCACTATTACTGCATAATCGTGCTGGTACGCCATGCCGATGACCCGCAACCCGTTATTGCTGACGGTGCGTGGCACGGCGAGATCATTCTGGAACCGCGCGGGAAGGGCGGTTTCGGCTACGATCCTCATTTTTTTCTGCCGGATTTGGGTAAAACCGCAGCGGAACTTCCAATGGCACAAAAAAATCAAATTAGCCATCGAGGCAAAGCACTAGCACGACTCGTCGAAAGCGTCAGGGAAGAGATATTGTAAACGGATCGGCGAGCAGCGGAAAAAGTAAAGGAATTTCAGTCGTAGCTGAACCGGTCTTTTCTGTTTGTTGTTCTAAAGAATTCCTGACAAACCTTCCGTGGAGCGCGTTGCCGGAATACATAGGGATTTTATTCAGCGATTCCTTCAATTGAATATGTCAGCAATCGTTTCTCCCACATCCATACTGGGTTCCCATTCTCCGAAACTTAAATCACTCCCCCCGTTGAGCCTTTATATCCATATTCCGTGGTGCATGAAGAAATGCCCCTATTGCGATTTCAATTCCCACGAAATCCAGGGCCAAAATGGCGATGTACCGGAGGTGGAATATGTATCAGCCCTTATCCGCGATCTTGAAGGGGCGCTGCCGCAGGTGTGGGGCCGCAGGGTGGTTTGCGTATTTTTCGGCGGCGGCACCCCGAGCCTTTTTAGTGCAGGATCCATAGATGCCATTCTCACTGCCGTGAGAGCTTTGCTGCCATTGGAACATTTCGCCGAAGTTACGCTGGAAGCCAATCCCGGAACATTTGAGGCGATCAAGTTCGCCGATTTCCGCACTGCAGGAATTAACCGCCTTTCCATCGGTATTCAAAGCTTTAATCCCAGGCATCTTCGATCGTTGGGACGAATACATGACGACAGCGAGGCGCATCGCGCAATCGAAATCGCTCAAAAGAATTTTGATAATGTTAATCTTGATCTGATGTATGCACTCCCGCATCAAACAGCGGAGGAGGCACGAAACGATATCGAGACTGCTGCTGCGTATGGCATCTCTCATATTTCTGCTTATCATCTCACCGTAGAACCGAATACATTGTTTCATCGCTATCCACCGTCGTTACCGGATGACGATTTATCCGCGGAAATGCAGTTGATGATCGAGCAAACGCTTGCCCAGGGCGGTTTCATCAATTACGAAACCTCGGCATTTGCCCAAGCCGGGCAGGAGTCGCGCCACAACATGAATTACTGGATGTTCGGGGACTATCTAGGAATTGGTGCAGGCGCGCACAGCAAAATAAGCTTCGCGGACAGAATAGTACGCCAAATGCGCTATAAGCAACCCAGGGAATATCTGGCTAAAGCGGCTTCGGGCTCACCGGTCATTGAACAGCACGAGATAGCGTGGAACGACAGAGGTTTCGAATTCATGATGAACGCACTACGCCTTACAAAAGGTTTTGCTACGGAAATGTTCACAGAACGTACCGGTTTGCCTATCACTCATATCCAGCGGCAACTTGACGAAGCGGAACGACGCAAATTGCTGGACCGCGATTATCAACATATCGCGCCTACTTTTGCTGGCAGGCGCTTTCTGAACGATTTGTTGCAGATCTTTTTGCCCGAATAAAAGACTATCCAGTCTCCGCTTTGTTCTCTTTTTGAAACACCAAATCCCACACGCCGTGCCCCAAGCGCAGACCGCGCTGCTCGAATTTGGTTAATGGACGATATTCCGGACGTGGGGCATAGTCAACCACAGTATTGTCAAGTTGCGGTTCGTTGCTCAGGACTTCCAATATTTGGTGGGCGTAATCTTCCCAATCGGTCGCAGCATGAATAATTCCGTTGTCCTTCAGGCGTCGGCACAGAAGCCCTATGAACTCCGGCTGTATCAGCCTCCGCTTATGATGGCGCGCTTTGGGCCAGGGGTCGGGGAAAAAAATATGCACGCCATCAAAACAATTGGATGGCAACATCTGTGACAGCACCTCTACCACGTCATGTTGGATGACACGTATATTCGCCAGCCCCAGCTCTTCGATTTGCTTGAGCAGACTCCCTACTCCCGGCGTATGAACCTCAATGGCAAGATAGTCATATTGAGGGTATGCCTGGGCAATAGCCGCCGTGGTCTCTCCCATACCAAAACCAATCTCCAGAAATTTTGGAGCGCTCCTGCCAAAAACCTGATCAAGATCAAGCAGGTTTTTCACAAATGGTATGCCGTATTCAGGCATCAAAATTTCATGGGCTCGGCGCTGGGCATTTGAAACACGCCCCTGACGAAGGACAAAGCTGCGGATGGGACGATGCTCTGCCATTTGGGAAGAAGGGATCCGAGAAACCGAGGAATCGAAAGTTATAAGGCCTTGTCAGTTCTGCTGGCGATTATGCCGCTGACGGGCGAGCTGGGACTCCCATTATATAACCTCTTCGCCATGCGGCCAGCTCGATAGGCTTCACGCCCCGCTTCGACCGCTTTTTTCATGGCGGAGGCCATCAGCACAGCGTTTTGCGCAGTAGCAATGGCTGTGTTCGTGAGTACACCGTCACAACCTAGTTCCATCGCGATAGTCGCATCCGAAGCGGTGCCTACTCCGGCATCCACGATTACCGGAACTGTCGCATTATCGATGATAATCTGCAAATTCCAAGGGTTAAGAATCCCCATACCGGAACCTATCAGCGAAGCCAGGGGCATGATGGCAACACAACCAATTTCTTCCAGTTGCTTGGCGATGATGGGATCATCCGAAGTATAAACCATTACCTGGAAACCTTCTTTTATTAGAATTTCTGCGGCTTTGATGGTTTCCACCATGTTGGGGTAGAGCGTCCTCGGGTCACCCAGAACCTCCAACTTCACCAGACTGTGGCCATCCAGCAATTCACGCGCAAGGCGTAGAGTACGGATCGCATCGTCCACCGTGTAACACCCGGCGGTGTTGGGTAACAATGTATATTGCGATGGCGGAAGCACATCCAGTAGATTCGGTTCATCGGGATTCTGGCCGAGATTGGTACGGCGGATCGCTACCGTAATAATCTCCGCACCGCTGGCATCAATCGCAGCACGAGTTTCCGCGAAATCCTTATATTTTCCGGTACCCACCAGGAGCCGTGAAAAATAAGTTTTTCCGGCGATAATGAGACTATCCATAAAAGCCCTATCCTCCACCCACCGCGACCACGATTTCAAGCCGATCCCCATTGATCAGTAGCTGCTCGTCAAATTTGCTGCGTGGAACGATTTCTCCGTTGCGCTCGACAGCGATACGCTTCCCCCGTAACGCCATGTGTTCGAGCAATTGCGTGATGTTCAGAACTGCACCGTCGTGATCGTTCGTTAGGGGCCGCATTTGATCATGCACGGGAAAATGCTGAGGTTGTCCGTTAATAATGAGCTGTATCATTTTCAAGAACTGGCTGCAATCAGGTACACTTTAGTTATAAATATGGTTTGATTTTACCATATGGATCATGCGGCAAAAGGCAGTCTCGTTATCTACAGCAACATCCGTCCGTTTCTCTTCCATGTGGCCTTAAAACTATATTACCTGGCAAAGCTTCAAAGTCAGCTTCCTCTTATTGCCTATAGCAGCCATAACGTCGTTTCCATCGTATAATTCACATCAAAGGCGGGCGTAGCTCAATGGCAGAGCAGAAGCTTCCCAAGCTTACGACGAGGGTTCGATTCCCTTCACCCGCTCCACTTCCCCGCCTATGAACCCGTATCTCAAATACGCACTTACCGTATTTGCCGTCGTAATAGCTCTCCTGATCGGCGCTATCCTTTATATCGCCACCACCTTCGATCCCAACGCCTATAAGCATCAGATCATCCAACTGGTAAAGGAGAACAAACAGCGTGAGCTCGGACTCGATGGCAATATCAAACTCACGTTCTTTCCAAGACTCGGGGCCAGCATCGAGAATATCTCTTTGAATGAACATAACAATAATCAGGCATTCGCCGCAGCGGAGAATGTTTTCGTATCGCTTGCGCTGATGCCGTTGCTCAGAAAACAGTTAGTGGTAAATGAGATTATCGTGAAGGGGTTAAAAGCCAATCTGGTTCGTTTCAGGGATGGCCACACAAATATAGACGATTTGATGACCAAAAGCGGAACATCCGAACTGTTCAAATTCGACATTGAGCGCGTGCGACTGGAAACAGCTACACTCGCTTTGCGCGATGAGGCGAGTGGAGAGCGCTATCTATTGAGGGACATCAATCTCAAGGTAGACAGGGCCGATACTCGATCTCGCTTAATGGATGACACAGTTCGAAGCAACGTAAAGTTAGCTTTTAGAATTGACCAATCCGATCAGCCAGCGATGAAACTGGTCACCAGCCTCGAATTCGGGTTAGTGTCGAATTTCGACAAGCGGCATTATGCGGTAGATGACTTTCAGTTTGAGAGCAAAGGAAAGATCGCGGGAATGGATAGCCTTGTGATAAGTTCCAAGGGGGCCGTATCTATCCAACCCATCGAGAGTGAATATGTCTTAAGCAGGTTGACTCTCGGTATCACCGAATCGAGCGCCATGAATAATCTCGACATCCAGTTTGATGCGGCGCGCTTGAGCCTAATCGGCGGAAAATTGGCAGGTAATAAAATTACCCTGACGGCAAGGGCGAGCAATCCTGAAAGTAGCGCTAACGGCAATTTCACCCTTTCGGACGTTGAGGGCAGCGTAAGCGATTTCAAGAGCCGTGCCCTGACTGTTAAGTTGGAATTAAAAAAAGGCGACCTGCTCGTTAAAACCGAGCTTGCTTCTCCCCTTATTGGCACCCTGGATACCTGGCAGTTGAATCTGCCGGAGATAGCAACAGTTATTAGCATTGATAACCCCGGCATTCCCGAGAATAGCATCAGCGGCAAATTGCTCGGCAGCGCGTTTGTGGACGGTGTATCGCAGAGCGCCCAGACAACACTCTCCGGCATGTTTACAGACAGCAATATCAAAGTAAAACTGGTTACCACTGGCTTTGTTCAGCCCATATTTCACTTTGATGTGGACATCAATGAACTCGATTTAGATCGCTTTCTACCACAACAGCAGGAAGAGGAAAAAAAACACATGGTGAAAGTCGAAAGTGTAGAACGTTCAGTGAAATCGCTGGATTTATCCGTGCTGGGAAATGTGAAACTCCATGGCTTGATCCGCATCGGCTTGTTGAAGGCTGCTAATGTCAAATCATCCAACGTCAAACTCGATATCAGGACTTGATAAAGCCGGGGACTAACGTACATGCAAACCTTATAAACTCGGCGTAACAATATTACACTACGAAACATGGAAATTATCTCACCCGTGCCGCCACCAAAATGGACTTTCACCATTTCCATTGCATGCCAACCTTCGCTGCCAAACTGATCCGTTGGCAGAAGCTCCACGGACGCAACCATCTTCCTTGGCAGAATACCCGCGACCCATATGCTATATGGGTTTCTGAAATCATGCTACAGCAAACGCAGGTGATTACTGTCGTTCCTTATTACCTGCGGTTTCTGCAGTGCTTTCCTGATATCAAAAGCCTTGCCACAGCTTCTGTCGATGAAGTGCTGGCCTTATGGAGCGGCTTGGGTTATTACTCGCGTGGACGAAATCTGCATCGGGCAGCATGCTTTATCGCCGAGGCTCACAATGGCATATTTCCGCGAGATATTGAAGTAATTCAGGAACTTCCCGGGATCGGTCGCTCAACCGCTGCCGCAATTGCAGCGTTTGCGTATGGAGAGCGGCGCGCGATACTGGACGGCAACGTCAAGCGCGTCTTTGCCCGGTGCTTTGGTATAGACGGTTATCCCGGGAAGAAGAGGAACGAAACGTTGCTGTGGCAAAAAGCTGAGGAATTGCTCCCTGAGGAAAATAAACGGGGCGAAATGGAAAGGTATACTCAAGCATTGATGGATCTGGGCGCAACCGTCTGTACTCGCGGTAAACCCAGGTGTGTGGCGTGCCCGTTGCAACAGGACTGCATCGCATTACGAGATAATCGGGTAGACAAGCTACCTGCTCCGCGTCCTATCAGACCGCGACCGCAAAAAGAAACAGTTTTGTTGATGCTGATGAAGCAAGGAGAAGTTTTGCTTGAAAAACGGCCCGCCTCAGGGATTTGGGGCGGGCTGTGGTGCTTGCCAGAAATGCCGGTGAGCAAAAACGTTATCGCATATTGCACCCTGCACTTCGGAATGAAAGTAATGCCGCTGGCACACATGCCGCCATTGGATCATGCTTTTACCCATTTCAGGCTGCGTATTCATCCGCGGCCGTTGCAAGTCCTTTCCTATCCCTCCGCCACTGAGACGCAAGCACAAGACGACGCGATGTGGATAACGCTCGATAATGCGCTAAAAGTGGCCATTCCCGCCCCGGTCAGAAAGCTTCTCATGCAACATGGATGCCCACAATCAGGTCAGTTGCCCTTGGAAAACCAATTGCGATTTTAAGCAATCAGTGGTGCTACAGATAACTCAGCAAAAATAATGCAGAATTGGCGGGAATGGAGAAAATATCAGCGCTCCGCGTTGATAACGCGCAGGGAATCAGTTAGCGAACAGGAGCATCGCTGCTGGAGTGCGGCTATCACACATTCGCTAGAACAAGGTTTTCCCTCGTTGCAAACAAGTGTAGTAGGATTTTGCTGGCCCCATCGGGGCGAATATGACCCTCGTCCCGCGATGGACTATTTCCAGGCGCGGGGCGCCACCCTTGCGCTGCCGGAAATAGTGAATAAACATCAGGCGCTGCGCTTTCTCAATTGGTGGAGAGAAGCACCGATGAAAATGGGTGCCTATGATATCCCGGTGCCGGATAACACCGATCTGGTGACGGTTGATGCGGTAGTAACACCCATGATCGGGTTCGATCAACTGGGTTTCAGACTTGGGTATGGTGGCGGTTATTTTGATCGCACCCTGATTGCAATCGACCCACGTCCTCTGGCTATCGGTGTAGCGTTTGAAATTCTACGCCTGCACAGCGTCCACCCCCAGTTGCATGATATCCCAATGGATTTTATCGTGACCGAGGTCGGGATTTACCGGGTAACTTTAAACGGACTGATTTTAATTTCTAACAAAGAGTGCGCAGCAAAGAATATCTCCAGATAGAGGAAACGCTTTCTTGCAATCAACAGACCCGACATCGAATTCGCTCTGCAGCACTGCCCCAGGCTAATTTTCTGTGCCCCAACGCGGCATGAGGGAGTGAGCCACCCCAAGATGATCGAGTATTCGCGCGACGACAAAGTCCACCACATCCTGTACATGCTCGGGATGGTGATAAAAGCCGGGGTTGGCAGGCAAGATCACTGCGCCGCTGCGCGCAAGTTTCAACATATTCTCGAGGTGAATCGCGGAAAATGGCGTTTCGCGCGGAACCAGAATGAGCTTACGGTTTTCCTTCAGCATGACATCCGCCGCACGCTCAATCAGTTTCTGACTGAGTCCCGCAGCGATGGCGGCGAGGGTCCCCATGGTGCAGGGGCAGACAACCATCGCGTCTGCCGGATTGGAGCCGGAAGCCACCGGTGCAAACCATTCCTCTCGCCCGAATACTCGCAATTGGCCTTCAGCGGCGTTAAAACGATGTCTGAACAATTCTTCCGCTTCTTTAGGGCGAGAAGGCAGCGCCAGTTGCATTTCCTGTTGCGCGACAATTTGCGCAGCTTGAGAATATAGCAAGTAAACGCGATTACTACCTGCTAGCAGCAATTCCAGCAGGCGGATGCCGTATGGCATGCCGGAAGCTCCCGTGAAAGCAAGCGTAATAGTTTTTGGAGTATCCATTTTAGGTGGTTGACCCGTTCCCACATGCTGCGGTTGTACGACTTAGGATTATCTCGTCAGGGAGAACGATCGCTTCACCTGTGAGTTCTATTTAATCCAGCTCTCTATGCCGCATCAGTACCTGATAGTTTCCCTCAAAATACCGCGCCAATCGTTCCACGAAATACACTGAGCGATGACGCCCCCCGGTGCAACCAATAGCCACAGTCAGGTAACTGCGATTGTCGCCAATAAAACATGGCAGCCAGTCATCTACAAATCGCCTGATGTCATCGAACATGCGATTCACATTGTTGTTCGCGTCAAGATATTCTATCACCGGAGCGTCTTTCCCCGTAAGGGGTCGAAGAAGCGCTTCATAATGCGGATTGGGAAGACAACGAATATCGAACACCATGTCGGAATCAAGCGGAATCCCGTGCTTGAAGCCGAACGACTGGAACAGGAGCGTCAGGCATGCATGATCCAGACCGATAAAATCTCTGACCCATGCACGCAGGGCATTGGCACTCAATTCACTGGTATCTATGCGGTTGGCAAGGTCGTGTATCTCGCCCAGCATTTCGCGCTCCGACTGTATACATTCGGGCAAGGTCGAACGGTCGTCACTGAGCGGATGGCGGCGGCGAGTTTCCGAGAAACGCTTTACCAGCGCATCGGTTTTAGCTTCAAGAAACAACAAGTGGACATCCATTTCCTGCCGTCTCAAATCGGCCAATTGCTGCGGCAGCAGATGCAAGGTCTCGCGGCTTCGCGCATCGATACTGACAGCAACGCGTTGATGTCCAGATTCTTTTAAATAAAGCGTGACCTCTCGCAAAAGATTTGCCGGAAGGTTATCGACACAATAATATCCGTTGTCCTCGAGAACAGTAAGAGCGATACTCTTGCCGGACCCGGCGAGGCCGCTAATGACAATAAGTTGCATTTCCGGCAAGAATATAAAGATGAGGCACGTTTGAAAGATACATGGTTAGCTTCTTTTTGACTCTAGTTCGTTTTCCCATTCTCCATTTCCTGCTGGTGCCGCACTAGAAACTCTTTAGCGCTGTCGATACCCCGCAGTTGCAGGACATAGTTGCGCACCGCCGCTTCTACCAGCACGGCTAGATTGCGCCCAGCGGCAACCGGAATAATAACTTTTCGGATATTGACCTCCAGGATGTTTTCTGTAACATCATTGATTGGCAGCCGTTCCAGGGAATTAAAATCCGCGCTGCTGGGTTTTTGCAGGTGCACGATGAGCTTCATGTTTTTTTTTCGCCGTACTGCAGTCTCACCAAAAATGGTGCGAATATTCAGCATACCCAGTCCGCGTACTTCAAGAAAATCACGCAGCATTGGAGGGCACCTTCCCTCGAGGGTTTCCGGCGCAATGCGATAAAGCTCCACTATATCGTCCGCTACCAGCCCGTGGCCACGGCTCACTAGTTCCAAAGCCAATTCACTTTTACCGACGCCACTTTCCCCAGTAATCATTACTCCCATTCCCAGAACGTCCAGCAGAACGCCATGTCGGCTACTAGAGTGAGCCAGGACGCGTCCAAGATAAGGGCGCAACAACCAGGTTATCTCCAAGCTGGAATGCGGGGAACAGAAGAGAGGGGTACGAGTCGAGTCTGCAAACTTCCTTATTGAGGGTGGGACGGAGGCGCCCCCCGCAACGATGAGGCACCATATGCTGCTTTGCGCAAGCCGTTGCATGTTTCTTTGCAAGGCTTCGGGATCAAGGCGGTTAAGATAATCCGATTCTGTCTCACTGAGTATCTGTATCCAGTTAGGGTGAATGAAATTGAGATGGCCGACTATTTCCTGCGTCGACCGGGAAATGGCATCATCGTCGAGCCGCCTGTCGCTGCCATCTCTACCGCCCTCCCACGTCAGACCCAGCTTTTGTCGCTTGTCTTCAAATAATTGCGCAATACTAATTTGAGACATTTGGGGTCCAGTTGTAAACAAGTCGATACATCTCCGCCGAATCCCTGCATGTCAGCAAACTTTCACGGAAAATTTTATCACTGAACATTTGTGCCAACTCGCTCAGAATTTGCAGATGTTCGTTAGTCGCTTTTTCCGGTACCAGCAGGACACATAACAGGTAAACCGGCTTGCCATCCGGCGCGTCAAAGGAAATCGGTTTCTTCAGGCGGACTAGCGCGGCGGCAGCTTCTGGCAGTCCCTTGATTCTGCCGTGCGGAATTGCAACCCCATGACCCAAACCCGTAGAACCCAATTTTTCGCGGAGGAGCAAACTATCGAATACCTGACTTCGAGCAATATGCAAATTGTTTTCGAATAACAGCCCAACCTGTTCAAACACGGATTTTTTGCTGTCGACGTCCAACTCTACAATGACGTTCGATGGCGGTAATAGCTGGGCAATAAGATTCATGACATTCAAGGGACGCGCCCGACTCGCTCTAATCCGGCACAAAGTGCCGGATTAGAGCGATGAATTGTTTTGTGAAATTTATATGTCAGAGAATAGCGCCTCTTCCACATCCCTTCCATACTTTCTAAGTATGCCGAATAAAACTTCGGCTACTCCGGCACTTCCGTTTCCCGATTCTTCAACGCGCCATTATTTCGGTTATTTATATTTTTTTCCTTATGCCTGAGTATCTGCCGATCAAGCTTGTCCACCAGACTGTCTATGGAAGCATACATATCGGCGCTGTCAGTCTCAACAAAGATATCCTTACCTCGCACGTGTACATTGGCCTCCGCCTTCTGCTTGAGTTTTTCCACCGACAAGATCACGCTGACATCGATAACATGATCGAAATGGCGAGTGATCTTCTTTATTTTCGAAGTAACATAATCCCGCATGGCGGGAGTGATTTCCACGTGATGCCCGGTAAGATTGAGATTCATCATGCCTCCTAAGCTGGGGTTAAAATGATTTACGAAGATTAACGGGAGGAATTTGAATAGACTCCCGATATTTTGCAACAGTACGACGAGCAACCAAAATTCCCTGCTGTCCCAGGATTTCCGAAATCTGACTATCGCTCAGTGGTTTTTTTGCATTTTCAGCATTTACCATCTGTTTGATCAAAGCACGAATTGCGGTGGCAGAACAGGCACCACCAGTATCCGTCGCCACATGGCTGCCAAAAAAATACTTGAGTTCGAATATACCACGTGGCGTCCGCATAAATTTCTGGGTGGTCACACGTGAAATTGTGGACTCGTGCAACTCCAGGGTATCTGCGATTTCCCTCAATACCAGCGGGCGCATCGCAACCGCGCCGTGCTCAAAGAATTGACTCTGGCGTTCGACAACGGCGGAGGATACCTTCAAAATGGTGCCAAAACGCTGTTGAATATTTTTGATGAGCCATTTGGCCTCATTTAATTGACTGCTCAGTCGCCGTGCAGATTCATCGTGGCAACGTTTAAGAATATCGGCATAGAGGCGGTTAATCTTCAGGCGGGGCATAGCCTCAGGGTTAAGACTGGCTATCCATGACCCATTAATCTTTGTCACAATCACGTCGGGAATAATATAACGGGCTACTGCGGAATTAAACGCTGTTCCCGGCCGTGGACTCAGGTGAGTGATCAGATGCTGGATTGAGCGCAGACACTCATCGTCGCAATGCAGCAACTTTTTGATCGTGAAAAAATCCCGTGATGCGAGACTGTCAAGATGGTGGTTAACGAGAATCAATGCTCGGTCACGGTAGGGCGTATTTTCTGGCAGCGCCTGCAACTGCATACTCAGGCATTCTCTCAGGTTGCGCGCACCGACCCCAGGCGGGTCCAGATGCTGCAAATATTCGAGTGCGATATGCAAATCATCAATGTCTATTTCAAGCTCAGGCGGCAACAGACTGACGAGTTCTTCCAAATCCTGGGCAAGATAGCCATCGTCATTTAAGCTGTCGATCAGCAGACCAACTATTTTCCTGTCGCGCTCATTGATCTGACTGAGGCTGAGCTGCGAGTTGAGATGCTCCCTTAAACTGGGGGGCTCCGCCGCCTGCTGCGGAAAATCCCGCTCATCATCGTCATCGCGCGTATTGCGAAAGGCCCCGTCGTCTTCGTACCAGTCTGACTCGTCAGCCAAACCGTTTTTTGTGGCAATATCACCCTCGATAGCGGCTATCTCCACTGTAGTTTCACCAGGCATTTCCAGCGAATCAGCAGATAGCGGTTCCAAAGGGCTATCGGACAGGGTAGCCCGATATTCAGCGGCGTCGTTGCCTATGCTGTCATCAAGCTCCAGCAGAGGGTTTTCTTGCACTATACGCTCTATTTCCTGGTTCAGTTCAACCGTGGAAAGCTGCAGCAACCGTATGGATTCCTGTAGCTGAGGGGTAAGCGTCAAGTGCTGAGACAGCTTAAACTGGAGAGTGGGCTTCATAATATGGAAAAATAACAGTAAAGCAGATCCGTTAAGATCGAATCCCGTTCTTACAGCCGGAAATGTTCTCCCAAGTATACTTTTCTCACATTTTCATTATAAATGATTTCATCAGGCTTACCGCTAGCCAGCACTGAACCGTCGCTGATAATGTAAGCGCGGTCACAAATGCCGAGTGTTTCTCTAACATTATGATCGGTAATGAGTACACCGATGTCGCGTGCCTTTAGGAACTGAATAATTTTCTGGATATCCAACACCGCTATAGGGTCAACCCCCGCGAATGGTTCATCCAGCAGAATAAAACGTGGCTGTGTCGCCAGCGCCCTGGCAATTTCAACCCTGCGACGCTCGCCGCCGGATAGACTGATGCCTTGGCTGTTACTGATATGGCTTATGTGCAGATCATGCAGTAGATCGTCCAGACGCTGCTGCATTTCACCGGCCGTATAATCCTTCAATTCCAGCACGGCACGGATGTTGTCAGCCACCGAAAGCCGCCTGAAAATTGAAGCTTCCTGAGGCAGATAGCTTAAGCCCAGGCGCGCACGCTGATGAATCGGCAACTGACTTAAATCACGGTCGTCCAGATATATGGTGCCGCCATCCAAAGGTACCAATCCCACCATCATGTAAAAACAAGTGGTCTTTCCCGCACCGTTAGGTCCCAGCAGACCCACCACTTCGCCGCTATTTACAGAAAGTGACACGTCCTGCACCACGGTACGAGACTTGTAGCGCTTTTTTAAATGATCAGCTCTAAACTCACTCATTTTGGGGCGGCACGGTGACGCTACTGACCTTCATCCTTCGGTCTTTGCTCCTTTTTTTTGGGTTGAATCACCGCTCGCACCCTTCCGTCGGCGTTCGTTTGAGTGCTGCTCGTCCCGTTATTGTTACTGGTTACCTGAAAAAACTCATTGGTAGCGTCATAGGCAATATAATCTCCATGCACCTCATCCTGCCCTCGCTTTAATCTTGCTTTCTTGAAAAGCTGCACTTTGTCAGCCTTCCCATCATATTCCATACGTTCGCTCCAGCCCTCAATGTATTCATCCATACCATCGCGCTTCTGCCGGAAAGTGGCAAGATTACCGAAAGCAGTGGCGTATTGGAAACCGCTGGCATCTTCTTTTACTGTCATCTTGTCAGCACGGATGACTAGCGTACCTTGGGTAAGGACTACATTGCCTGTAAACGTGGCAAGCTTGTTAGCATCTTGAACGGTAGCCCGGTCGGCTTCCAGATGCACTGGCTTGTCGCGGTCTGCGCGCTCGGCCTGTACAGGTGCCATAAATAAAGTACCCATAAAAAAAACGACAAAACGCGATTTCATGCCTGCCTCAGGAGATGCTTATAAATGACGGAAAACGAAGTGTAGTGCGTCAAAGATACCCAACTTCGGGATTATTATTTTGAATCGGTATGCAACAGGTTCTCTCACATCATTAACGTCTTTTCTTATGGGCAACTCTCACCTGCGACAATAGATGGGTAGTCTGGGTACGGTTGCTTACTTCCATACCCACCGCATTGATAATCGCATTCGCTTCGGTAATAACTACAGGCTTATCAGTTTTGGCGATGCCATCGTCTGGAATGAGATGCAAAAAGCTGGTAGTCATGGTTGTCTCTCCGCGGCCTTTCCCCGCACTTCGGAGCACCTTAACATTACCCGTCAGGTAAATATCCTCACCGTTGCCTGACATCTTCGCCTCATCCGCGTCCACTTGCATCTGCGGTTTGCCGGGCTCGGTGTTGATAAAACGAGGTTGTTCCAGATCGGTAGTATCGTCGTCGGGATAATGCAGCATTCTTTTCGCAAAAAGTACATGACGTGTTACACCATCATGATCCATCCGCACCGCCGAAAAATTCTCTATCATGTAATCAGGAGCGCGTCGCAAAGCTCCCTCTTGGACTGGAGAGGGACCTCGCGCGGACTGGTTCAGCCAGAGCGTCAGCGCCATCAGGAAGGCAAGTACTAGGAGAGGAAGCCCGGAAAACAGGCGACTGATCATTTGAGATATATTGCCAAGTGGGCATCCAGCGTTTCCTGCGCTTGCATTATCATTTCACATATCTCGCGTGCCGCACCGCGCCCGCCTTCAAGATGGGTAACATAATCCACGTGCTTTTTCACTAATGCCGGCGCCGCAGGGACACAAATAGCAAGACCGCACCGTAATATCACGGGCAAATCTATCAGATCGTCACCTACATAAGCACAGGCGGAAGCATCAAGCTCCAGCTTCTTCAGCAACGCTTCGAATGCGGGCAGTTTGTTTTTCGCGCCTTGATAAACGAGCGTAACGCCCCAGTCTTTCGCTTTCAAATCCACGCAACGGGATTCTCTACCGGTGATGATAGCAACTTTGACTCCGCTCGCCTTGAGCATTTTTATACCGTGGCCATCCTGGCTATTAAAAGCTTTGATTTCTTCACCACCATCCGTAAGGTAGAGGCTTCCATCCGTAAGCACGCCATCCACGTCGAAGACAACCGCACGAATTTTTCTTGCTTTTTCCAGTATGTGTTGCATCGATAGTCCTGATATTCCAACGGCTAATCGCCAAGATACTTTAGTAATGAATTAAGGCGGCCCCATCAACCGTAATAACGGATTTATTCTTATCCTGCCCCAACTGCGCCACCACCACCTAACCAATACTATGATGAATAACCTTCCTCCCAGACTATGGCTGGGACTGCGGTGAAGGTGATATGGTGGTAGCTTTTTGCCAGATAATATCTTGTTTGCCAGCGTAGGGCCGACACCGAAGTAAGGCACGGTTGACGCAGGGATTGGGCGCAATTTAGCTCACTGGACGTGGCGGATGTTCCAAAGCAATTGTACACGGTAAATTATACCAGAAATAGATTCGGCCCCAATCGCACCAGCAAGCGATTAAATAGCGGATACGCTAACTTTGCGAGCCTTAGAGAGACTTGGATTTGGGAAGGAATGATTCGAGGAAACAAGGCCAAACTTCTAAAGACTTCGGCCATACATCATCGCTGCCTCACGCTTGGGTGCCAAGGATGCTGCGGCCTCACATTGACCCACGGGTTTTAGACTTCCTATCGAATGACGGGAGAAGTGGGAGTTCGGTAGGAGCAATATGTCCTTTGGTGGAAGAAGCCTTTCACCGCAGAATCGACCGCTGTTCTCATGGGCGTTTCACGCTGGAGCAAAAACATGTAATTCTGATCGCGCTCTTTTGGAGCAAGTTACTCAGTAAAGCCTCATGAATTTTTAGGCAATGGAAACACTACCGACTCAACTACGCCGCTCAATTCCTCTACCACCACCTCTCTTCCCGCCTGCCCTGCTCCGATTTGCCTGAGCCGTAATATGACTTCCTGCACCAGGACTTCTGGCGCTGAAGCTCCAGCAGTAATGCCGATCCGGTCTTTATCCTCCAACCATCCTTCTTGCAATTGCTCGGCACGATCTATCATATACGCGTCCACACCGGCATTTCTTGCAACTTCACACAGACGGTTGGAATTGGAACTATTGGGTGATCCGACCACAATTACCAAATCACACTGTTTTACCATCATTTTGACTGCATCCTGGCGATTTTGCGTGGCATAGCAAATATCGTCCTTTTTTGGTCCGGTGATTTTCGGGAAGCGCTTCTTCAATGCCTTGATCACTCGCGTTGCATCATCAACCGACAATGTGGTTTGAGTAACATAAGCCAGATGTGTCGGATCTTTGACTTGCAAGTTATCGACATCCTCTTCTGTTTCCACCAGATACATGCAAGGGCCATCTCCTTCGGCCTGCCCCATGGTGCCTTCCACTTCCGGATGCCCCTGGTGGCCGATCATAATAATCTCCCTACCCTGCTCTCGCATCTTCGCCACTTCAATGTGAACTTTAGTTACTAACGGACAAGTCGCGTCAAACACCTTAAAATGTTGCGCTTGGGCTTCGCGTCGTACTTCATGGGAAACACCGTGAGCACTAAAAATCAGAATGCTGCCAACGGGTACTTCATCGAGGTTCTCGACAAATACCGCCCCTTTTTTTTCCAGATTTTCCACCACGAAACGGTTATGCACCACCTCGTGACGCACGTAAATGGGTGCACCATGCATGGACAACGCACGCTCAACAATCTCGATAGCGCGATCCACGCCCGCACAAAAACCTCTGGGATTTGCAAGCAATACTTTGATCATTGGTCATTCTCCATAAAAACTATTTTCGTTTAAGCTCTGACGCTGTGTATTTTCCAGCGCGCACATCTTTACAGATGTGCAATAGTGTACCTTTAATTCATGACAAAAACTGATGAATCATTATACTAGAGCGTTTGTACATTTCCTCAAAAGAGCTTTCTTCCCAAAAAAATATCCTCTCCGACCGAATCATATATAGCCCTATCTTCATCGGATGCTACTTAACGGGATTACTTTCTTTCCTTCGCCTGCCCGAACCACCTCCAACTGCGTGCAAACTGTTTTCGCGGCCTGCAGCGCACGCGGCGTCTGCCGATGCAGGAGATCGGGATGCACAAAAAATAAATAATCGTTCTTGACCGCGCTAACTTCCGGCAACCGCTGTTTCATTCCGGCTTCAGTGAAATCAAGCGACACACTGCTTATGATCGCCTGAGGATCTGCCTCAAGCAAGTTTTCCACGGATATCATCGGGGTCAAGGAAGAGGCGGAAGCAAACACATTGACGCCCCCGCAAATCTTGATAATATCGCTGATAATATGATTGCCGTTTACTGTCATTAGCGGTTGATGCCAGATTAACGGGAATACTCTTATCGGCTGACGAGTGCCATAGGTGCGTTTGATTTGCTGCAACTCCGCTTCGTAAGCGCTAGCCGCTGGTTCTGCTCGTGCTGATGTCCCTGCCAGCTCGCCGATGATTCGCAATAATCGCGCCACATCTTCCAGCCTGGCTGCCTCAACGGCAAAAACCGTAAGGCCCAGCTTTTCAAATTTCTTGATATCCGAAGCAGTAGTGCCGCTAAGCCAGGCAATCACCAGATCAGGTTTGAGCGCAACAATTCTCTCCAGATCCAGACTGGCTGAATCCCCAACCTCGGGAACCAATTTGGCAGCTTCAGGATAATCGCTGTAGCGGCTGACGCCCACAAGTCTGTCAGCGGCACCGGCAGCGAATATCAGTTCGGTAATATGGGGGGAAAGCGAGACGATGCGCTTGGCAAAGTGATCCAGCCGAACGCTGCGTCCGCGATCATCGGTCATGCTGAAAGGCGGTACTTTCTCCGCAATGCCAACAGCGCCAGCAACGTCAATAGAAACCAAAGCAAACACCGGGAATACAAAAAGCAGCGCTAAAACACCGCGCCGCATCTTATTAAAAGCACCTCTGTTTAGGATAACCCTGCAAAAAATATTGTGGCAAAACCAAAAACGATATCTGCTAGCTAGTGTAGTGAGTCATTCTTGAGGGAATCTATATTGTAGATTGCACTCTAATGAAAGGACGACATTCCTGGAGTGAGAAATGCGAGTTGCATCCGAAATCGATTTGACGCCAGAAGAGCGGGAATC
>JACCWK010000179.1 GCA_013697655.1 Nitrosospira sp. | reverse complement strand
GATTCCCGCTCTTCTGGCGTCAAATCGATTTCGGATGCAACTCGCATTTCTCACTCCAGGAATGTCGTCCTTTCATTAGAGTGCAATCTACAATATAGGTTCCCTCAAGAATGACTCACTACACTAGTAGAGCAAACGGCTACTGTTTTGAGGGGTCAGTAACGAATCCAATTCGTATCAGCCCGGCTTTGGCCGCAATTGACATTACCTGTGCTACATGTTCGTAATGGACGCGTTTGTCCGCGCGGATATGCAGTTCGATATTGGGTTCCTGTTTCACCGCTGCGGCAAAGCGAGGTGACAACTGGTCCATAGTAACAGGTTCGCCATTCCAGTAGAGGCTGTCATCATCACGGAGTGCGAACTCGACATGTTCCGGTTGGGTGATATTGGGATTGCTGGACGCCTTGGGCAGATCAACTTTAACTGAATGTGTAAGTAAAGGCGCAGTAATGATAAATATGACCAGCAGTACCAGCATCACGTCCACCAGAGGCACCACATTGATCTCTGTCATTGGTGTCTGGCGGCTGCCGCCGTTCATGCTGCCAAATGCCATCACACCCTCCTTTCACTAGGAGTAACCACACGCAGCTGCCGCTCATCGCCTGCAGAGCTATTGGTTTTGGCGCCGACGGCGATCAACACAAATAGATCGTGTGCGAAGGCATCAAGGCGCCCTAGCCATATGCGATTGCGCCGTACAAACGTGTTGTAAGCCAATACCGCTGGAATTGCCACAGCAAGCCCCAACGCCGTCATTATCAAAGCTTCACCCACGGGTCCAGCTACCTTGTCCAGTGTACCTTGGCCGGATAACCCGATCTGTATCAGGGCGTGATAAATGCCCCACACCGTGCCAAATAAACCGATATAAGGTGCTGCCGAGCCAGCTGAGGCAATCACGGTGAGCCCATTCTCAACACGGGTTGCTTCCTGGTCAAGACCGTTGCGCAGAACACGGGTAATGAATTCGCTGGCTCCGCCTGCCGCGGCAAGTTTCTGCAGACCGTGCTTTTCCGAGTCAACGGCGGCATTCATCGCAAGCTGCGCAAGCTGTGCAAATGCATTATCATCAGAACCTTCTTTCAAGGTGGAGTTCACCTCTTGCAACGAACTGGCGCTCCAGAATCGAGCGAGAAAAGCATCCGCGCGCCGACCAGTCAAAAAATTGGAAATGCCTTTGGTAAGTATGAGATACCAGCTTGCCACCGAAAGCGCCAGCAGCAATACCAGCACGCTGATGCCGACGCCATCGAGCTGGGTCAGAAAATTTGAGAATCCGAGGCCTTTTTCCATTAAATCAATCTCCTTGCAGTACAAAGTTGAAGGGTTGCAAAGCAATGGCCCGTACCGGTTGACCATTGCGCTGAGGTGGATTACAACGCCAGGTTTTTACCGCAACCATGGCGGCCTCGTCGAGACGTTTGAAACCGCTGCTCGTGACGACTCGTGCTATGTTTACACGGCCGCCTTCATCCAGTTCCACCCGCAATACAAGCTTGCCCTCTTCACCAAGTCTTCGCGAAAGGGGAGGGTATGCCGGTGCGTTTAATTCGGGACACGCGACAGATAACTCCGATGACAAGGTGATTGGCCCTGGCGGCATTTGTGCAGGAGCTGGTTCCGCCACTGCTACGGGTTCTGGAGCGGGTTCCGGTTCGGGCTGGAACGATAATGCTACCGGCTCACTCGCGGATATCACCGGCGTTTCCGCTACCAATTGGCGTGACTGCGGTTTCTTTGCCGGTTGAGGCTTGGGTGTAGGCGGAGGCGGTTCAGGTTTGGTTTGTTCTTGAGGCCTCGATGCAGGGATGAAATTAACAAGCAGAGTTGCTAGCTGTTCCGGTGGAGGAATCAACTGCTGCTTAAACAAGAAATACAATAACGCACCATGCGCGGCTAGAACGAACATTAAGCTGGGTAAAAAAACGGGATTCCGCTTGCTGATCATCATGCGTTCAACGTCCAGAGCCGGATACGGCATTACGAGCCAGCCAGTCTTCAAAAAACCTCTTGTTGATCAGACCGGTCTTGGCCTCGCGCTGATGCTTTTGGTCGTAAAAATAGGTACGTGGTACTTCGCCGTACCAGCGACGATCGATTTCAAAACGCAGGCGTTCCGGCATGTCCTCTGCAAAGACCCATTGTTCGACCTTGCTCATCCCGTAGCTTTCCGCTCGCGAGATAAGCTGTGGTGCATCACTTACTGAATCGGTGGCGATGAGAACGATATCCATTGCAGGATGGCTGCGCTTGAGTTCACTCAGCATTTTCAATTCGGTCGGACAATATTGACAATCAAGCGACCAAAAAACAAGAATGAAAGGCTTGCCTTCGCGGGCACCAAGAACTTGCTCAAGACTTCCCAGCGTAAACGGACGAATGCTTTCAGCCGCACCGGCAGCATTCATAAAAGTCAGCATCATACCGAGAAGCAAACCGCGCATTACCGGATGTCGCTGAGCTAGCAAGGGTTTTAACTTGAGAATACTGAACATTAATAATGTGAATCTAATTAAGAATCAATCGCACCTAACATGGGGATTTTACCACTTAATGCGCAAATTAACGCGCACATGCAGGCATTCCCAATATTTTTTTACTATATCGCGAGTTTTACGTGGCGGCAGATTCCCCATTGAACCGGTTTAGAAAGAATAATAGAGGCGAGAGTCAAGTATCACAATGCGGCAAATTGTCGCAGGGAGATACAGACTACAAATAACGGGTTCTTGAAATTACCATTTATGACCTAAATTCCGGCACTCGGTTCGCAATTACCCACGCCTTGGGAGGGACCCTTTCCAGGAGCAGGCACTGCATTGCACGATCGGACAGGCTTTCCGCAAACCATCGGCGTTCTTTTCATGGCTTATAGTCCTTATTTTTTATACTTTATCGTTTCTCCAGCAAACCTTTCCGGAACACCGGAAAAATTTGCTAACATTATTGACCGCGGATGTTGCGGGCTTTCTTTTACTATTTTTTGTCTACCATCGTTTTCATCTACTCATAGGCAAATTGTCCTGGCTACCCAACAGGAACTTTCGAATTTTCTAGCTGAAACTGAACGGCGCGCCTATAAACAAGCATTGTTCGCGGTACGAGACGAACATGTCGCGCTGGATATTGTTCAGGACTCCATGACAAAGCTTATTGAGAAATATCCTGCGAAGCCACCTGAGGAGTTACCTCTCCTGTTCCAGCGCATTCTGCAAAATACCATCCGGGATTTTTACAGGAGGCAGAAAACTCGTTCGCTATGGACCACTCTTTTCTCATCATTTACGTCTCCGCAGGAAAATGAAGATTACGATTTATTGGAAACTTTGCAGGTAAAAGGAGCGTCAAACTTCGATGGTCCGCATGAGCAATTGGAGCAATTACAACTTATCGGTTTGATTGAAAAAGCTGTTAAAACCCTTCCCGCTCGTCAACGGGAAGCCTTTCTCCTGCGTTACTGGGAGGAAATGGATGTAACTGAAACTGCAACAATTATGGGATGTTCGGAAGGAAGCGTGAAAACTCACTGCTCGCGTGCAACTCATGCACTTGCTATTATATTGAGAAAAGGAGGAATTGAACTATGAATGAAGCGGAAGTGGGGAAGAAAGTCGCGCGACTGTTGGATTATGGTCTGGACGATATCAAGCAAAGTACTTTGAATCGGCTGCAATCGGCGCGTAGAGCCTCCCTGGAAAACTATCGTGGGGCCGAGACAACAGTTACTGTCGGTCATGGGGTTTCTGCGCAAGGGGGGCATGATTGGCACTTTAAGACTCGCAAGCGGTTGTCACTGATAGCTCTGCTGTTCGCCCTCCTGAGTGCTGTTTATTGGCAAGCTCTCCATCAAGGCGACGAAAATGAGGAAATTGACATAATGCTGCTGGTCGATGATCTGCCAATCAATGTTTATCTCGACAACGAGTTCGATGCATGGCTAGATCCCTCCTAGTAATCATTCTTTGGCTAGGCTTTTCATTTTCTGGGCCCGTCCTATCTCAATCCAGCCAACCTTCCTGGCAGGTATTGAGTCTTCAGCAAAAGGAAGTCTTGGCCCCGCTTGCACAGGAGTGGGACAAGATGGACCCTGCTAAAAAAAAGAATTGGCTGGCTATCGCCAAACGCTATCCAAAAATGACGGCTGCAGAGCAGCATCGCACGCAGTTGCAGATGCGCGACTGGTATTCATTGACTCCTGAGCAACGGGAACTGGTGCGCGAGAAGTACAAAACAATCAATAAGCTGCCGCCAGATAAACGGAATGAAATAAAACAGAAATGGCGAGAATATGAGCAAACGCCTGAAGATCAGAGAGGTCAGAAATAATCTGTATCGCATGCCTTGTCATACTTTCCCGCCATCTTCGTAAGGTGGAGCATCTTGGTGTACCGAAAGCGCACCTTGCATGAATTCTCCTGAAGTCATGAAAATTTCCGCCCCTGGATTTTGGCGGCGGTTGCTGAGCATGATTTATGAATCCTTGCTTTTAACAGCAGTTCTTTTTATCGCCAGCTTTGTCTTTCATCTTATTTTCCGCGATACCGCTTCTCCTTTTTTCAGACCTGCGTTTCAACTTTACCTCGTTGTCGTGGCAGGTACTTACTTTACCTGGTTCTGGACTCATGGCGGACAAACGCTGCCAATGCAAACGTGGAAATTCCGGGTGGTTACGGTTGATGGGAAAGGGGTTAATTTGCAGAGAGCGGTTGCGCGCTATTTATTTGCAGTGATCGGGATTTCTTTATTTGGCTGCGGAATCTTCTGGGCTTTATTGGACCGCGAACGTCAATTCCTGCATGACAGGCTGGCGGGTACCAGAATCGTAAAATTGGGATAACCATGACTTCGAGATTGGCGATAATTGTTGTGAGGGGCGGTCCCGTCTCGCCAAGCATATAGGCAGCATTTGTGCCGACTCGCTTCACACGGGCCGCCGCTTGTGCGTTCTGTTTCAAAAAGCGCCCAGAATCGTATGAACGGGGCAGCATGTATGCACACACGGGTATCCCGGAGGTTGGCTTCTTGGGAGACGCTGCTTCTAAGCAGTGCCTCCTACAGTCAACCCATCTATACGTAGTGTTGGCTGACCCACCCCTACCGGTACACTTTGCCCTTCCTTTCCGCAGGTGCCAACGCCGGGATCCAGGGCCATGTCATTGCCTATCATGGAAACTCGCGTAAGTACATCGGGACCGTTGCCAATCAAAGTAGCACCTTTTACTGGGTAAGAGATTTTCCCATTTTCGATCATGTACGCTTCCGCTGCAGAAAAGACAAATTTTCCACTCGTAATATCCACTTGCCCACCACCAAAATTTACCGCATATAAGCCATGTTTCACAGAAGCAATGATCTCTTCAGGATTTTTATCGCCGTTTAACATATAAGTATTGGTCATGCGTGGCATAGGAATGTGGGCAAACGATTCGCGTCTGCCGTTTCCGGTAATGGGAACGTTCATCAGTCGCGCATTCAGGTTGTCCTGCAAATAGCCTTTGAGTATCCCATTCTCAATGAGTACGGTACATTGAGTGGGGTTTCCCTCGTCATCGATATTCAGCGATCCGCGTCGCCGTGCGATGGTGCCATCATCTACCACGGTCACACCCGGAGCAGCCACGCGTTCGCCGATGCGCCCGGCGAACGCCGAGCTCCCCTTGCGGTTGAAATCTCCTTCCAGCCCGTGGCCGATAGCCTCATGCAACAATATTCCGGGCCAGCCAGCGCCCAGTACGACCGTCATGGTTCCAGCCGGAGCAGGCTTTGCGGCTAAATTGACGAGGGCCTGATGAACTGCTTTGGCCGCGTAATCGCGTAATACGTCGTCTGTGAAATAAGCATAATCGAAACGCCCGCCTCCGCCTGCTACGCCTTGTTCGCGATTGCCATTCTCCTCAGCAATAACTTGCACCGAGATGCGCACCAAAGGTCGTACATCCGCCGCCACCAGGCCATCGCTGCGGGCCACTAATACTACTTCGTATTCTCCAGCCAGAGACGCCATCACCTGGATCACGCGTTTGTCGAGGGCGCGTGCGTAACTTTCGAGCCTTTCAAGCAGCGCAACCTTATCCGTGTCCTTAAGACTGGCGATCGGGTCCTGAGGGAGGTAAAGGTCACGGCCCTTGCTGCGTTTAACCGCCTGTACCGATTGTGCCGCTCCTTGACGGGCAATGGCACGGGTAGCCAGTGCTGCCGAGGCAAGAGCGGGCATACTGATATCGTCAGAATAGGCGAAGGCGGTTTTTTCGCCGCTAACCGCACGTACTCCTACCCCTTGATCAATATTAAAGCTGCCGGATTTGACTATGCCTTCTTCGAGAGCCCACCCCTCGGCACGATTATATTGAAAATACAGATCGGCGTAGTCGACATCATGTACAAGCATTTGCCCAAACACCCGCTGTAATCCCGCTGTATCTATTTCATAGGGCGCGAGCAGGCAGCTGTTGGCTGTGGCGAATAGATCGATGGGTTGGGTGATGGGTTCAGTATTCATAATGTCCAGCTCGGGAAAAGTATTCGGTGAGAGATCAACAGTGGTACAAAGTTCGGTGATTCAGTGCGGGCAGGCTATTGCGCAGGCTGGCCTGATACTCTGGGTTTATGTTTGCAATTACTACGCCTGATCCACGTGGAAGGCGATCCAGCACCACTCCCCAAGGATCAACGATCATGCTGTCACCGTGAGTCTCCCTGCCATTGACATGATAGCCGCCTTGAGCAGGCGCGACGACGTATGCGAGATTTTCGATGGCGCGCGCACGTATTAACGTTTCCCAATGGGCTTTGCCAGTGGTTGCGGTGAAAGCTGCCGGAGCGAAAATGATGTCCACTTTCCCCATGGAACGATAAAGCTCCGGAAAGCGCAAGTCATAGCAAATTGAAAGGCCGATTCTACCGAATGGAGATTCCAGAGCAACTACTTCACAGCCTGCTTCAATCGTCTTTTCCTCAGCATAGCGCTCATTACCAAGCTCCAGGCCGAATAGATGTATTTTGTCGTAACGTGCGACTTGCTTGCCTTCGTCGTCATAAACCAGGCAACTGTTTCGTACTTTGTCAGGCTTGGACGACACCAATGGTACAGTACCCCCCACCAGCCAGATACCGAGGCACTTAGCAGTTCTGCTCAGGAATTCCTGAATTGGCCCACGGTTATCCTGCTCTCTCGCCGCCACTTTATCGACGTCTTTCATTCCCATAATGCAAAAGTACTCGGGTAGTGCCGCCAGTTTTGCTCCTTGGGACGCAGCCATGTCAAGCAGACGTGCAGCCTCTTCCAGATTGCCGGACACATTGGGTCCCGCCGCCATTTGAATGGCAGCGATACGAATGGTCCCTCCCTGTATTTTTTTTGGTACCGGCACGGCGCTTGAGTTGTAAGATACGTAATTGTATAGCATTATTACGATCTGGATTCCGGAAGCAGTAAATAAATAAACCTCATTTTAGCCCTGTTGAGAGTGCCGACGAAGCGGAAAGGCGCAATGGGCAACCTTTGATAACAGCTCCACGATTCGGCCCCAGCTCTCGGCCACTGTTCTGCCTGCCAAGCCGATGGATAATCGCCGGAAGGATCAGTGCCAAATATAAAGTAGCTGACCGGGGAGAATGAGAATAACCCAAAAGAATGCATTTATAAACATTAAAGTGCAATACAGTTGACCGCAGAGGCATTCACTTTGTAATTCTTCCATCCCGTCCCAGATCATTCCGGATCTCTGTCAGGAATCCTTATATGGTTATTATGAATACCATTTGACCGGAAAGATTATCGTTCGTGTTCCCTGTATTCCCGAGCCTCCGGGAGTATTTTGGTAACAGTTGGATTTGCCCAGGTGCCCGTTACATCATATTGGTTGGATTGGGGGTTTTGGAGTGCCTTGCTAACGATCCCTACCACCGGGGTGGCCAATCCGAGTGAAGGCGTCACCTTTACATGCAGCTTCTGGGTTTCCGTTTCCAGATTTAGTTCTCCATCCATGGTAATCTTTGCCGCCGGTCCTTCGATTCTGAAATCGTCCGTAAACGCAACGCCACGGATAATTCTGACATCGCCGGAAATATCGTCGAAACCAAAACCTTCGCTGAATACATCATGGAAATCCAAGGTTATCCTTCGTGGCAGGGCTCTTAGATCGAACATGCCGAATAGTCTTCCTATCCCGGGCTCAAACTTGGGAAACTGTCCTCGCCTTGCCTTTACCTTGAAGTTGCCGGAGAGCGTAGGATAATTGATCGATTGAGGCCGGCCATTCCACGACAATATCCCTTCAAGCTTGCCGCTGCCGCGTTCGACCCGGTCAGGATAGCCCAGATGCGTCAGAAAGTTGCCAATGTCGCTTGCGTCCAGCGTGATAGTGGCCTGTATGCGAGGCGGATTGGCGTGGCTTTGCCATATTCCCCTCGCCCTCAGTGAGCTGTCGGAATTGGTTATATGCAGCTTTTCGATGCGCCAACCTTGATCGTGCTGATTGGCTGTCAATTCCAGGCTGCCAAGGTGCTTCTCGCCGACTATAAAACTATCCGCCATCACATCAATTCCGGGCAAATTCTTTTCTAAGGGCTGAGTCTGGGTTACGATGTCGGGGCTGCTAACGGGAGAATTTGCAGGCATGATTAATGTTCTCAATCGCGCCACCACTTTACCATTGCCAGTCGGTTCCCAGCTAATACCTCCCTTGATTTCCCTGCTGGTAATGGTGGAATGCCATAGTCCATCGTCCTTGCTGGCGTTCAGTGAAATATCGTTGAGGCGCTTACCGAGAAAATCGGCTGCGCCTACGCGCAGGTCGATGGCTGTCGGATTAAGCGAAGACTCCGCTTCGCCCCTCAATTGCTTCAGTAAACTTCGCCATTGATCCAGGTCCAATAGCGGTAGTGTACCCCTGACCGATATCCCCATTTTTTCGGGTAATAACAAGGGGGTGGTACCGAAACTTACAATCCCCCGCTCTACCTGATAATTACTTGCGTTGTCTCGCACGCGTTTAACTTTAGCCTTCACCAGTCCGCCATAACTCAAATTCAGAACATCTCTATCCAAGCTTACAGCCTTTCTTTCAAAATGGAGGGGCGCCACATCCGTAGCAGCCTTTGAAAAAGGCTCAGGTAAATTTGAGGTAATACCCTGCAATGATGAGTCGACGGATACATCCACCAGTTTATTATGTATTTGAATAACTGCTCGCCAATCAGCGCCACCGCTTAGATACCGTGTCCATGACGACTGTGAAGGTCCAATATTTCTGCTTTGAGCGGGTGGAATCAGGTTGTCGAGGTTAGCCTTGCCCGTAGCGGACAGACGTATCCCGCCACCTGGCATGGAGGTGGAACTGACCGCTACCGTCCCGCCCAGGAATTGCGCAGTTATATTTTCCGATTCTATTTTGGAATCGGAAAAAGTGAGTACGCCGTTGACTTTGCCCAGATTGGGTATGTGCTTGCCAAGGTCAATTTGATTATCGAGAAACTGGTAGCTACCGGCCAGCTTGATATTGCTTGGACGATTCAAGGGGATATCAAGCTTAAACAGCAACTTTCCGTTTCCGGTGAAGCCGATATCATTAGCAAGATTACTGGCGTAACTGTCGCCCTTACTTTTTGCGGCGAATTTGATGAATTCGTTGGTGGCACCGCTTGCTTCACCTTCGGCTTCAAGCGTGCCATCGGTTGCGGTAATGTCGGCGATGTGTAATTTTACCTTACGCAATTCGACGCCGAGGATATCAGCCTGCGAAGCGTCAATTTCCATACGACTCCCGTGAAATTGCAAATTTCCCGAGATATCCTCTATCCTTGGCCATCCTGGAATATGATCCAGTGCTACCCCCGAAGCTTTCATCTGCAGGCGAAAAATGCCAGAGTCGCGACGAACGAAGGGGAAGTCGGCCAGATTACCCTTGAGATGCAGTCGCGCGTCCAGGAATTCCCCTGCAACCATGAATTTATGAAGCCCATCTTGGAAATCACGGTTGGCCGTTACTGGCGTATAACGCCCGAGATAGCGTGCATCCGCCCGGGTCAGGTGGGCCGCCAGATCAACCAAGCCCGGCTTTCCCGGAATGAAACGATAACTTCCGTAAGCTAACCCGGTCGCGTGAGGATTGGAGAAGGAAATATCATTGAACTGGAATGCGATCGAATCTTCTTCCGCCAGAAAATTCCAGCTCGCCTGACCGGTAAATGTGTCCAGCACCAGCGGCTCGTGAAATACATCGGGCAATTCCAGTCTGACCTGTTGAGAATTAAGATTCAGTGTACCGCCTCGTTCACTTATGTCGATATTACCAGTAATACCGCTGAATGCTGGCAAGGTTCCAGATTTTTTCATACTGACATTGGCGAATCCTCCCTTCGCGCTAAAATATGCTGGAGCTGACCATTCACCGTCCCATTTTGCTTGCATATACTGAAGTTCTCCGCGAGGAGATACTTTGCCAAGCTGATCGCGCATTGGTTGGCTAATCGGCAGGTAATCCGCCAGATACGCAAAAGTGTCCAGATTCAGTTTGTCGATATTTAGTATCCCGCCCCCATATTTTCTTCCACGAGGGGAAATCATCTGCAGCAAAAAATTTACCGACTGCAACTCCCTTTTTTCTCCCACTGACGCGCTGAGTCCGCGCGCTGACAACTCGACGGCTTCTTTTGTGCTGTCATTTATCTTTTTCCATCCGATCCTGCCTTTCAGACGGACAAGGTTCAGCTCCGGCAAGTCTTCCGCCAGTTGTGTTTTGACGTTATGTAAATGCATGTCAACGGTCAATTTTCGCATGTCGGTTCCGTCGATTCCGGCCCACATGCGCAACGCTCCAACGCCGCGGTTGAATTTCATTTCCGGTGGGAAAGGAAGCCAGGCACGCCAGGCCGCAATATCTGCATGATCGATCTGGGCGAACAATTGTCCTCGCCACTGTTCAGGCATATTCAACGATTCACCCATGAAATCCCCCCGCATGTCCAGTTGTGCAGCAAGTTCGGCAGGGGGGATGGCGCGTATGCCGAAGCGATGGTGATTTCCGCGGTTCTCAAGGCGTAGATTGACCAGTAATTCTAGTTCCGGTGCATCGCGCTGGTCGTCCTGCCAAAGGATATTGGCGTTATTGATGATGACTTGTCTTTGACGCAACAGCCAGTCAGAAAAGCCATTTTCATCCTCCGCCAATTGCCGGTTAAACGCAAAGCCTGCCACATGGATCGCTCCTGCGACATCGCGGCGCATGATTAGGTCGGGTTGTTCAATTACGATTTCGCGGAACTGCAATTCTCCATGCAATAATGAAAGCCACGAAAGCGTGCCTTCCAATTGGTGTAGCAATAATGTGATATTGCCTTCTTTATCGTGTACCTTTATCGTGCGTAGCCTCATGTGAGGGCGAAATCCATCCCAGTTGGCGTTGATCCCACCAATGGTTACATTTTGGCCCGAAGCCTGGCTGATGGCGGAAGCGATATCTTCACGATGCTGCTCAATTCCGGGTAGCAGCCAGTAACGCAATGACAACAGCAGGAAAGACAAACTGGCTGCTGTGATAATCAGTACCCACATCAATAACCGGAACAGCCAACCGCTCCGTCTTGCAAGAGGTAAAATTACTGATAAGTTCAATAAACGGTTCCAGTTTTATATCCAGACAGCGTGCCTTCCCTATCCGGAGGGTAAGATGCAAGGGCTGCTCAGCAGTATAATAGGCACATAATAATTAACGAATTAGATGTAATGAAGGTATCTTTGTTCAATCTTTCGGCGAATTATCCACATGCCGCTGGAATAGTCTGCGTCTAGGAAATTTATTGTAACTCCGAATCCTTACCCATGCATGCCGATCATCCTGCCGAAAAAATAATCGAGTTTATCCTGCCATGCAGTCGTTATGTACAACGCTTGCTGGAAAGTGAACCTGAATTACTAACAGAACTCAGGCAAAACGTGCGGCATCCTTTTCTGCAGGAGGAGATGCAAGCGTTCCTGAACGCAACTCCCGATGCTGTAAATGATGAGGCAGGCTTAAATTGCATCTTGCGGGGCTTGCGTAAACGCGTAATGCTGCGCCTGGCGGCACGTGATCTTGGGGGATTGGCCGAGCTTGCTGAAATTATGGCGAGCATGACCGCCCTTGCAGAAACTACCATTCGTTTTGCGTTGGAACGTCACCATGCATGGTTAACGAATCCCGGCCGTTATGGGCGGCCCAAGAGCTTGAGTGAAGTTGACCAGGAAATGCTGGTGATCGCCATGGGCAAGCTGGGCGGTGGTGAACTTAACGTTTCATCGGATGTAGATCTGATTTTCATTTATCCCGAAGATGGGGAAACCAGTGGAATCAAATCCATCTCCAATCACGATTTTTTCGCTCGCCTGGGCCGTAAGCTGATTGCCAGTCTCAACGACATGACATCGGACGGTTATGTTTTTCGGGTAGATATGCGATTGCGTCCTTATGGCGAAAGTGGGCCGTTGGCGATGAGCTTTGCCATGCTGGAAGAATATTTTGTGACCCAGGGGCGTGAATGGGAACGTTATGCCTGGATCAAAAGCCGAGTGATTACGGGTCAGTGTAAAGAAGCAACCGGACGTCTGGCACAGATAACGCAACCATTCATATTCAGGAAATATCTGGATTTCGGTGCTTATGAATCAATGCGCGATCTGCATTCGCAAATTCGTTTGGAGGTTAGCCGTCGCGAAATGCACGAAAATATTAAGCTGGGACCAGGCGGTATCCGGGAGATCGAGTTCATTGCCCAGGTATTTCAACTGATCCGGGGCGGGCGCGATGCTGATCTCCGTGTCCGCCCCACGCTCGTCGTCTTGCAGCGTTTGCGAGAAAAACGGCAACTATCGGATAAAACAGTTCTGGAACTTTCGCAAGCGTATTGTTTTCTGCGCAATCTTGAACATCGCCTGCAATATCTCGACGATCAACAGACACAAACACTGCCGGAGAATCCTTCAGATCGAATGCTGATAGCTATCGCCATGGGCTTTTCTGGTTATGACGATTTTTTGAAAGGACTGGACAGCCATCGCCGCAATGTAACGCGCCACTTTGAGGAGATATTTGCCGCTCAGCGAAAACCTCGGACGCGAGACATACTCGCGTGGTCTTGGCAAGGTCAGGCTGAGGAAGGAATTGAAGCGGAAGCTGCTGCAGCGCAATTAACCTCCATGGGCTTTTCAAGATCGGAAGAAATTCTCGGGCGTTTGCAAGAATTTCGCGTTAGCGTCCGCTACCGGCAATTGCCCCAATCCAGCAAAAAGCGAGTCGATGCACTGGTTCCCGCCCTGATTGAAGTGGCAGCCAAATTCCCCTGCGCGGATATTACCGCGGAACGCTTGCTGCAACTTCTTGAAAGCATAAGCCGGCGTGCTGCCTATCTCGCGTTGCTGGGAGAATATCCGCAAGCCCTGGAACGCGTAGCCAAGCTTGTGAGCGCGAGCCAATGGGCAAGCGAATATCTGAGCCGACATCCCATTTTACTGGACGAACTGCTAAATCCCGCGGAGTTCCAATGCGCGCCCGATTGGGCTCGCTCACGTGCTACGTTAACTCAGCAGCTAAAAGACCTCGGCGGCCATGGGCATGATGATATCGAGCAACAAATGGACGTGCTGCGGCAATTCCACCATGCGCAGGTTTTTAAGCTGCTGGCCAAGGATGTGGAGAGATTGCTCCCACTGGAAACCCTCAGTGACCATTTGACCGATCTGGCTGATCTGATACTTGACATCGTCATGCGCCTTGCGTGGTCAGGGTTGAGAAAAAAGCATCGGAATGATCCTGCTTTTGCCATCATCGGCTACGGCAAGCTGGGCGGGAAGGAGTTGGGTTATGCATCGGATCTCGATATCATTTTTCTGTATGCCGATAGCCATCCCGATGCACCCGAGATCTATGCGAGATTCAGTCAGCGCATCAACTCCTGGCTTACCAGTTACACTGCTGCCGGATTGCTATATGAAACCGACCTACGTTTGCGTCCCAACGGGACCAGCGGTTTGCTGGTGAGTTCTATCGACGCGTTTGATCAATATCAGCGGAATCAGGCGTGGGTGTGGGAACATCAGGCATTAACCCGGGCACGATTCGTGGCAGGGGATTTTCGTCTGAAAGAAGCCTTCGAGCATACACGCAGCGCGGTCCTTAGCCAGCCCCGCGACCTGGGGACGCTTAAATACCAGGTTTTAAAAATGAGGCAAAAAATGTTGGATGCCCATCCAAATTCAACCGGAATGTTTGACGTCAAGCATGATCGGGGCGGTATTATCGATGTTGAATTCATCGTGCAATATCTCGTATTGGGCCATGCTTGCGACTATCCCGAATTAACAAATAATATTGGTAATATTGCGCTGCTCAAACTTGCGGGGAAACTGGGGCTTATTAATGCGGACACAGCGGAGAGGGCGCTTGACGCCTATCGGGAATTCCGACGGGTGCAGCATCAGTTGCGATTGAGTGGGGATTCAGGCCTGACCGGCATACCGTCAACGGGTAGCAAATCACAAAAGTTTGCGCGCGTCGAGATGGATTATTTGAGCGATCATCCCTCAGCGGTATTCCGATTATGGGAAGAAGTATTCGGCACGTAGCGCACTTTTAATCAATCTCTTGAGGTTCTTGCAAAATGGACAGGCTAAGCGGAATTATTTTCATCTGACGGATAAAAATTGAGTTGGGCGCTGCCATTGCTGGCAAGATGGAGGTTCCAAAGACTACATCAACGCCCAAGATGGA
>JACCWK010000178.1 GCA_013697655.1 Nitrosospira sp. | reverse complement strand
GATTCCCGCTCTTCTGGCGTCAAATCGATTTCGGATGCAACTCGCATTTCTCACTCCAGGAATGTCGTCCTTTCATTAGAGTGCAATCTACAATATAGGTTCTTTCAAGAATGACTCACTACACTAGGGCAATGGTACTTCATTGGTGCGGTGCGATTGTTAAAAACAAAATCAAAATAAAAAATATATCCATCGCATGAATATTGGGCTACACTAAACCACGTTACTATTATGGTTATGGATCCAACTTAAATGTACTTGATTAATGTACCAATTTAAGAGGAGGAATGATGATGAAAACGGATAAGACGTTGGTAACGCTTATAGTCGTAATTCTTGGTCTGATATCGCTCTTCGGAATTTTGAATAGATGGTTCATTGTAATGTAGCGCCCTAGATCGTCTAAAGCCTTAGACTGATGGCTTGTATACGGAAGTTCTACGCCAAGTTTTCGTTTTTTAGCAAATTTTATCGTTTACACAGAGTCTCACGTGCTTGAACACGCTAGAAGATATCAAAACCACACCAAGGTTTAAGCCTGCGTGGGAGGATGCTACATGCTTATCGTACGTCGGAGGAATGTTGGCTGTTATGTTCCTTGTGTTATTATTGCACACAGCCTTGACACCCAATCATGGGCTCTCCGCAATCTTTGCAAACTAGCTTTTTGAACCTGCGAACTGTAATCACTCGGCGCCTACCCCTCGTTCGTTCATAAGTGAAAGCATTTGCATTCTCCTGCACCTCACCCTACATCTACATGCGGATCGGCACGCATCAGGGCATTTGAATAATGCCAAGGATGCTCACCCTGCCGCTGTTTTCGAAGCCGGCTACGGCAGTCCCAACTACCCGCATTACAGTCTTACCTTCTTTTTCTCACTGACTCCCAAACTTGAGCTGAGTTAAGGTAGGATTGGGTTCCAAACTCAACGATACCTCTTCACTTTATATTTGGATTTATATGAACTCCCCGGAGCTCCAGCAGAAAACCTTCCTGCTTCTGTTAATCGTCGTCACCCTGGCGTTTGGGTGGATATTATTGCCCTTTTATGGTGCGGTATTTTGGGGTTCTGTTCTCGCCATAATATTTGCGCCATTTTATCGCCGCTTGCTGGTCGTCATGCACCAGCGTCAAAATCTCGCCGCACTCACTACTTTATTGCTCAGCTTGGTTATAGTGATTCTCCCGTTTACGTTGATTGCGGCTTCGCTGCTACAGGAGGGGGTAGTCGTTTATCAACGGATCCGTTCTGGAGAGCTGAATTTTGGCGCATATTTTCAGCAAGTCATGAGCGCCTTGCCATCATGGATGGTCAGTTTTCTGGATAGTATCGGATTAACAAACATTTCCGAACTGAAGGATATGCTGTCAAACGGCGCTTTGCAGGGAAGCCAACTCATTGCGACCGAAGCGCTCAATATTGGTCAGAATACGTTTGAGTTCATCATCAGTTTCGGCATCATGTTATATCTGTTATTTTTCTTGCTGCGGGACGGAGCGATTTTATCCGCCCGGATCAAGCAAGCGATTCCGCTAAGCATGGAACACAAGCGGCATTTGCTCAGCAAATTCACCACTGTAGTTCGTGCCACCGTCAAAGGCAACATTGCCGTGGCCGTGTTGCAAGGCACGTTAGGCGGTATGATATTCTCATTTCTTGGTATACAAGGGGCGCTGCTATGGGGATCTGTCATGGCATTCCTTTCCCTTCTGCCAGCGGTTGGTGCGGGATTGATCTGGGCGCCCGTAGCGATCTACTTCCTGCTTACCGGAGCCATTTGGCAGGGAGTAACTCTCATTGCGTTTGGCGTATTTGTGATTGGATTGGTCGACAATCTTTTACGACCCATACTCGTCGGCAAGGATACCCAGATACCCGACTATGTGGTGCTTATCTCAACGCTGGGCGGCATGGTGCTTTTTGGTCTTAATGGTTTCGTCATCGGCCCCGTGATTGCGGCGCTGTTCATTGCCGCCTGGGATCTCTTTTCTGCAACGAAGGAAATGCATACAGATTAATTGCAAAAACTGACTCTATAATATATAGGTTCATGTAATGCCTAAAATTTCAGTTTCATTTGATGCCTGACTGCCCGGGCGAAGAGACGAGCGCCCAGCAGCCATCTGGCCGCCACGGCCATCTTGGAATCGAGAGGCAATGCATGCCGTATCGGCGGATTCGAGTTCGTAACTGCATCGAGTACTGCCTGGGCAATGATGGCAGGACCAGGGGACTTGGGTTCATCGGCCAGAAGGTTATGAAGACCCCTAAGAATTTTCTGATAAGCCGGCGGATGCGTAACGGTCTTGAGCAACTCCAGTTGCTTAGGAACAAACTCCGTCTTGATCAGGCCTGGAGCAATAAGCACAACGTCGATCCCGAATTCCATCACCTCACCACGCACGGCATCGGTTAGCGCTTCAATGGCATGCTTGGAAGCAGCATACCAACCGAAACCTGGAGTTGATATCCTGCCCATGACCGATGTTATATTTACAATGTGCCCTGAATTCTGTGCTCGCATATGCGGCAGAGCCGCTTGCATGAACCTCGCGTAGCCGAAAACATTCACCTCGAACTGTCGATGAGCGGCTTCCATCGAGACGCATTCTATTGTGCCTAGCTGACCAAATCCGGCATTGTTTACTAGCACATCAATTCGTCCCTTGGTTGAAATAACGTGATCTACTGCCATTCGAATGGCTTTTTCATCGGTGACGTCCAATTCGATGGGCTCAATGTGATCGGAACGTATCTGTTCCAGTCGGCTGATACGCCGCGCGGCGGCAAATACGTAATAGCCGTTTTCGGCAAAAAGTTCGGCCGTGCCTCTTCCTATCCCGCTGGAGGCCCCGGTAACCAATGCTATTCGTTGGATCATGTCCCCTCTCCTTTGACTATTGCCATGAAGTTTACTTTTTACACATAATGCGCGAACATGCGGCTGCAAAGCAATATTCTTGCGGTCATGCCTTGATATCCAGGTCGTACATAGCACTACCGTCGAGCGTCGGCTTAACCAATGAGGTACTTCGATAAACTCGGAGAGACTCAGCAACTCAATATGCGCATGAGGAGAAAAGTATGAAAACAATGTTGATTACTGGCGCCAATCGTGGAATTGGACTGGAATTCTGCAAGCAATATGCCGTGGCTGGTTGGCGTGTTCTAGCCTGCAGCCGTCGTCCGGAAGGCTCCGAAGCGCTCAATACATTGGCAGCCAGTCATAGTGAGCAGATTATAGTGCATGCGCTTGATGTTGGTAATCACGCGCAGATTGAAAAATTGGCCCAATCGCTAAGCGGCGAATCCATCGATCTGCTTATTAACAACGCCGGCATCTATACCGCTTCTCCCACAGGCACTATCGGTAATGCCGACTATGAGGCATGGATGCATGCCTTTCTCATCAATACCATGGCACCGCTAAGGATGGTACAAGCCTTTACGTCACAAATTGCCCGAAGCGGTCAAAAAACCACTGTGACGATCAGCAGCAAAATGGGCAGTATTGCAGACAACACCAGCGGTGGCAGTTATATTTACCGGACAAGCAAGGCGGCTGTAAACATGATCGTTAAAACGCTTGCCATCGATCTGAAATCAACTGGCATCACCTCAGTGGCGCTTCATCCCGGGTGGGTAAAAACCGACATGGGCGGCCCGAATGCACTGATCTCCGCCACAGAAAGTGTATCCGGCATGCGAAACGTCATAAGTCATCTTACTTCGGCCAATTCTGGAAAATTCATCGCTTATGATGGGAGGTTAGTTCCGTGGTAAATGCCGGGCCGCTCCTCCTTTTTTTGCCATCGAGAATTCAAGTAGACCTTGCTGATAACCAACCGCATGTGACGCCCTCCCACACCGCCGATGACCTATCCCGAAAGATGGTGAGTGTTAATATCTGCTGTGGCTATTTGAGCAATTTTACTCAACGATTACTGCGGTTCCACTAGCGGAAACCATTAACATACCATTGTCTTTACCCATTATCTCGTAATCGATATCGATGCCAATCACCGCATTTGCACCGAGATCCTGAGCGCGCTGCCGCAGCTCTTCAAGTGCGATCTCTCGGGCACGCTGTAGCTCTTTCTCGTAAGTTCCCGAACGCCCCCCTACTAGATCCCGGATCCCAGCGAAGAGATCCTTGAACAAATTGGCACCAAGGATTGCTTCGCCGGCTATGACACCACAATACTTTGTGACGCGCTTCCCCTCTATGCTCGGAGTAGTTGTAAGTTGCATAATTTCTCCCTCGAAGATTTCTCAAGTTACACAATAATTCCAGTTTGGAATAAAAACGATAACTATGTTGGCTTCGGCTGGTCCTACTTGTGCTGTGTTCGTTGCCTCATCCTCGCCGTCTTGTTTCCTGTCTATTTCAAATTGGAATAACTGATTATCAGAATATGGAAACGAATCCCGGCAGCATGAGCTGTTCCGGTAGAACGCCATCCCGCCAGTTCTAACTGCTTAACGGTTAATCCACAATGAGTTGTTCAAGCCGGTCGGGTTATCTGATATTCCAGCCAAGAATGCCAGCTCACCGCTGGAAGTAATTACCGCTTGAGTTTATCGGTGCGTTTGTTATGGCGGCCCTCCTTTGGGGGGTCTCTTGCGAAGCTTTTTCGGCGGCCTTTTGTTTTGCGTGCCATCACGGGGTTTAAACTGATCGGACACGATCGCCTTATGCCGCACGCTGCGCTCTGACGTTATCGCTCGATTAACGGGAGTAAGAGTAATCTCAAGTTCGTTGATCTCATCCCATTGGGCTTCGGTACGCTGCCTCTCGGGAATCGCAAGAAGCTCTTGCAACCGGTGATGAGAGGAAATCGGTTGTGGTTTATCCATGGTATATTAATGTGCCGCTTTACTGATAATTATTATCATTTATAATATTGGTGATTAAATCCCGCAATTTATATCCGGAGTAAATAAAAAATGCTGAGATCCTGTTTCAACCGCTATCTTACCGCAATGTTTTGCTGTGTCACTCTGTTTGGGACCAGCGTATCCCACGCGGAGCAAGTAGTTGTCTATTCAGCACGGATCGAGCAACTTATCAAGCCGATGTTCGACGCTTTTACCAAAGAGACCGGTATCGCCGTGAAATTCGTCACCGATAAGGAAGGCGCATTGCTCGCGCGTCTCAAGGCGGAAGGAAAAAACACTTCCGCCGACATGCTGATCACCTCCGACGCGGGTAACTTGTGGGAGGCTGCGCGGGAAGGTCTGTTGAGACCCATCGAGTCAAAAACGCTTGAGGCCAATATTCCTGCCTATCTGCGAGATCCCCAGAATCAGTGGTTTGGCTTGTCGGTACGTGCCCGCACCATTATTTACAATACCCAAAAAGTCAAACCTGCTGATCTTTCGACCTACGAAGCACTGGCGGATCCCAAGTGGAAAGAACGGCTGTGCCTGCGTACTTCGAAGAAAGTATACAACCAGTCGCTTGTAGCGATGATGATTGCTGAGCTGGGCGAGGCAAAGACCGAGCAAATTGTAAAAGGATGGGTGGCCAATCTCGCCACCGATCCCTTGTCCGATGAAACCAAGGCGATGGAATTCGTCGCCGCAGGCAAATGCGATGTTACCCTCGCAAACACCTATTATTATGGGCGCCTGATGGAAAAAAACCCTTCATTACCTCTGGCTATTTTCTGGCCTAACCAGGCGAGTAATGGGGTTCATGTAAACATCTCAGGAGCAGGCGTTACCCGCCATGCCCATAATGTACCCGCTGCAATCAAATTGCTTGAATTCCTGTCATCGGAAAAAGCGCAAAACCTGTTTGCTGATGTAAATATGGAATACCCCGCCAATCCCAAAGTAAAAACCGCCCCGGCTGTCGCTGCCTGGGGCAGCTTCAAACAAAATCCGATAAACGTGACCACAGCCGGCGAACTGCAAGCGGAAGCAGTAAAACTGATGGACCGGGCCGGTTATCGATAAGGCATGAGGGTGAAAGGTGAGACGTTTAACTCATCAGCGAACCATACTACCACGAGATACGGTTTTTATGGATTCTTAGCGTCCGCTTATCGCACCTCATCAGGTTGGCGTCTCCTCCCCTTTCTGGTAGCTGCGCTAGTGCTGATTCCCATTGGTACGGTCATCTCGTCATTCTTCTCACCCGCCAGCGATATCTGGCAACATCTGGTTGAAACAACGCTGGCCAGCCTGTTGGTTAATACGTTTTGGCTTGTCCTTGGAGTGGCATGCGGCACCGCGCTGTTGGGAGTAAGCCTGGCATGGTTTACTGCAGTGTGTGAATTCCCGGGGCGAAAGTTCTTTTCCTGGGCCCTCTTACTGCCTCTGGCTATCCCCGCATATGTCACTGCATTCGTCGCGCTAGGCTTGTTCGATTACATTGGTCCGGTGCAAACTGCGCTGCGTTCATGGCTGGAGTCGGACCTCTCCTGGTTTCCAAATGTGCGCGGCAGGCTGGGCGTCATTGTTGTCATGATTCTGGCGTTTTATCCATATGTCTATTTGCTGGCCCGCAATGCCTTCCTCACTCAGGGTAAGCGCTCGCTGGAAGCCGCCCAATCGCTAGGCTTTAACCGCACACAGGGCTTCTTCAGGCTGGCGCTACCCATGGCACGGCCGTGGATCGCTGGCGGCGTAATGCTGGCGCTAATGGAAACCCTCGCGGACTTTGGCACGGTAGCAGTTTTCAACTATGACACCTTTACCACGGCCATCTATAAGGCTTGGTTCGGAATGTTTTCTTTAACCGCAGCCTCGCAACTCGCCTCTGTGCTGATTCTGATTGTCTTTGTAATGATGATCGTGGAACAGCAATTCCGCTCGCGTATGCGCTACGCCGAAACCAGGCAAAGTGCACGAGTCGATCGTATTACGCTCGGCGGTTGGCGTGCGTGGCTGGTTGTGGGCTTGGCCTCCGGCACACTTTTTTTTGCATTCCTGCTGCCCGTCGCGCAACTGGGCATTTGGGCGTCAAGCGTTTTTTCCCAAGATTTCGACCAGCGTTATCTGGAATTTCTCTGGCATTCGCTGCTGCTCTCCACCTTCGCCGCTCTGCTCACCTGTTCGGTAGCGCTACTTGTAGTCTATGCGGCACGCCGCCATCCTGATGCGGCTACCCATGCAGCGGTGCGCATTGCCACAATTGGTTACGCGCTGCCGGGCGCGGTCTTGGCGGTAGGAATTTTCATTCCGATTGCCTGGCTGGATAACTGGCTGAGCGGAATCGTCTTGCAATTATTTAATATAGAAACAGGACTGCTGATCCAGGGCACCCTCTTCACCATGCTGATCGCCTATATGACGCGCTTTCTGGCGGTGAGCCACAGCCCTATTGATAGCGCCATGCAACGCATAACCAGCAGCATCGATGAGGCCGCAATGGGACTTGGCTTGAATGGATGGGCGATGCTGCGGCGCGTACATTTGCCCATTCTGAAAAGCGGAATATTTACCGCGGCCACGCTGGTATTCGTGGATGTAATGAAGGAAATGCCCATCACCCTGATGACTCGGCCCTTCGGTTGGGATACGCTGGCGGTGAGAATTTTTGAAATGACTTCGGAGGGAGCATGGGAGCAGGCCGCGCTTCCCGCAGTGGCGCTCGTGCTGGCAGGTCTGCTTCCGATAATATTGTTTGTGCGGCAAACTGAAAAATAAATTAGAGAAATACTATCCTCCATGAACGCCCTGCTTGAGCTCAAGAATATCCAGCATGCCTACGGCAAACAGGTGGTGGTAAACGAATTATCGCTCACGCTAAAAAAGGGTCAGATCGGCTGCCTGCTGGGACCGAGTGGCTGCGGCAAAACGACCGTGTTACGCTGCATTGCTGGGTTTGAACCCATTTCGGCTGGAGAAATTCTACTCAACGGTGTAGTGGTAAGTAACGCCAATTTCTGCTTGCCGCCGGAACAGCGGCATATCGGAATGGTATTTCAGGATTACGCGTTGTTTCCTCATCTGACCGTAGCCGCCAATATCAACTTTGGTCTGCATCGTATGCAAAAAACTGAGCGCGCGTCACGCGTTGCCGAACTGCTGCAAACCGTGGGGCTTGCTGATGCGTCATCCAGATACCCTCACGAACTCTCTGGGGGGCAGCAACAGCGCGTGGCGTTGGCGCGCGCGCTGGCCCCGCGACCTGATTTATTGTTGCTGGATGAACCTTTTTCCAACCTGGATGTGAGCCTGCGTGAGCGTTTGAGCCTGGAAATACGCGACATTCTCAAGAGCCAGAATGCAACGGCTATACTAGTGACCCACGATCAGGACGAGGCCTTTGCCATTGCGGACGAAATCGGCGTCATGCATCGTGGCGAAATACAGCAATGGGACACGGCTTATAATCTCTATCACAAGCCTGCCAACCGTTTCGTTGCAAATTTTATCGGGCAGGGAGTATTCCTCTCCGGTAAGGTGCTTGACTCGCGTCATGTGGAAATTGAGTTAGGAGTTCTGACAGGTGACATCCCGCACCAATGCACGGCAGATTGCCATCTATGTTGTGAGGGCTATCCCGTAGACGTGCTCATACGCCCCGATGATATCGTGCACGATGATGCCAGTCCCGTTCAAGCAGCGGTAGTGCACAAGGCTTTCCGTGGCGCCGATATCTTGTACACACTACGTCTGCCCGGCGGAGGCACTGCGTTATCCTTGGTGCCCAGTCACCATAATCATGCCATAGGTGAAAAAATCGGGATCAGGCTGGAGGCGGATCACGTCGTGGCATTCAGCCAATCCGTACCCTAACTCTGTCACCGGTAATTCCGCGCCCGCATTTCGCAGTGACAGTTCGTTACCACTATAATAGACTGCCTGGCCCATAACGAATGATAATTCGAGAGACTGACTTGAAAGATAACCCGGCGACAAATTCTTCCACGCTGCCCGTTTCCAACTTCATCCGAAACATCATTGAAGAAGACAATCGCGTTGGCAAATGGAGTGGGCGCGTGGAAACCCGCTTTCCACCGGAACCCAACGGCTACCTTCACATCGGCCATGCTAAAAGCATTTGCCTCAATTTCGGACTCGCGCGTGATTATAACGGGATATGCCATTTACGTTTTGATGATACCAATCCTGAAAAAGAGGAACAAAAGTATGTCGACTCGATACTCGATTCGGTGAGGTGGCTGGGCTTCGACTGGGGAAAACATCTCCACTATGCATCCGATTATTTTGACAAACTTTATGAGTTTGCCGAGGACCTCATTCATAAGGGAAAAGCTTATGTGGATGATCTCACTGCCGAGGAAATTCGCGCGCTACGAGGCACTCTGACCGAAGCTGGCAAGAATAGTCCATATCGAGAACGCACAATCTCGGAAAATCTCGACCTGTTCCGCCGCATGAAAGCGGGAGAATTTGCCGATGGCACTCACGTTTTGCGCGCCAAAATCGATATGACCTCACCCAACATTAACCTGCGCGACCCGGTTATTTACCGCATCCGTCGCGCTCATCATCACCGCACTGGCGATAAATGGTGCATCTATCCCATGTACGACTATACGCATTGCATTTCCGATGCGCTGGAGAAAATTACTCATTCCCTTTGCACGCTGGAATTCGAAGATCATCGCCCCCTCTACGACTGGGTACTGGATCAACTGAAAGACGTTGTTCTGTGCCACCCGCAGCAAATCGAGTTTGCGCGATTGAATCTAACCTATACAGTGATGAGCAAGCGCAAGTTGATCGAACTGGTGGAGGGCGGTCTCGTTGATGGTTGGGATGATCCGCGCATGAATACTCTAGCGGGGGTTCGGCGGCGAGGGTACACGCCTGAATCCATCCATCTTTTCGCCGAGCGCATCGGTGTCAGCAAAGCCGACTCATGGATAGACATGAGCATATTGGAAGACTGTCTTCGCGAAGACCTGAATGAACGCGCTCCCCGGCGCATTGCGGTCCTTGATCCGCTGAAGGTCGTTATCGACAATTACCCGGAAAACAGCGAAGAGGAATGCTTCGCCCCCAATCATCCGCAAAAGTCTGAGTGGGGAAAGCGCGTCGTGCCGTTGTCAAAAATTATCTATATTGAGTGCAACGATTTTATGGAGATACCCTCAAAGGGCTATTTCCGCCTCTCGCCCGGCGTCGAGGTACGGTTGCGTTACGCCTATATTATAAAATTTGTTAATGTCGTGAAGAATGTAAAGGGGGAAATCTTGGAAATTCACTGTACCTATGACCCCGAAACCAAGAGTGGTACGGTAGGAGCGGAAAAGCGCAAGGTCAAGGGTAACATTCACTGGCTTTCTGCAAAACACGCGCAGCAAGCCAGAGTACGGCTTTATGATCGCCTGTTTTTGCATGCCCACCCCGACGCCGGGGGAGGAGACTATAAAGCGTCTCTCAATTTGCATTCGAAAAAAATTATCACGGCTTATGTGGAACCCTCGCTCAATCAGGTCCAACCGGAAGAGCGCTTCCAATTCGAGCGCCATGGTTACTTCATCGCTGATCGCCAGGATACAGAGCCGGGTAAACCGGTATTCAATCGCGCGGTAACATTGCGGGATTCTTGGGGGAAAAGTACCTGATATTAATCAGGTTGTGCACGTTCTCCGAAATCATGTTACAACGACAACATCGCTCTTTAATCGTTGTTCCAGCGTCCGTATCATGTCATTTTTTTGCATAATATGAGTTTTTATATCTGACGTTTCTGGCCAGATTGATCCCTGCTCGGACTTGCGCTCGCTGTCGCGTATTGCTGTTACAATGTAATTACAACATGATGCTTCCCTTTCACGCCTTTTTTCGCTAGCATATGAAATACGGAAAATGCAGATGTGTGGATACAGTGCGTCGTCTTGGCCGATTCTGAATTATAGTATTCGTATAGTTCCGCTTTCTGTCCCGCCGCACCATAGCCAATATATTAACCTTTGAACGAGAAGCCCTTATGAGCCAGCATATCCATTATGTTTCCGATGGAACATTTGAAACCGAAGTATTGCAATCAGCCGTGCCCGTGCTTGTGGACTATTGGGCGGAGTGGTGTGGGCCATGCAAGATGATCGCACCCATTCTGGACGAAGTAGCTAAAGAATATGGAGATCGCCTCAAGGTGGCAAAGCTCAATATTGACGAGAATCAGGCGACCCCGCCGAAATATGGCATTCGGGGTATTCCTACACTTATGCTGTTCAAGAATGGTAATATTGAAGCAACCAAGGTTGGCGCTCTATCCAAATCCCAATTGACTGCTTTTATTGACAGCCACATTTAAACCCGTTATTCTTATATCAGCCGTCTCCCTAAAGCGGAATTCGATTAGATTTACCGCTTCTAATTCTTGCTCCGCCCCATCGCATTTTCCCAACGTTTTCTGACGCTTTACGCCCCCTGTTTCTCACCCACGAGTTCCGTTCAATGCACTTATCCGACCTCAAGAACTTCCATGTCACCGAACTGGTAGAGATGGCAATCGCCAATGAAATAGACGGCGCCAACCGCCTGCGAAAACAGGATTTGATTTTTGCGTTACTGAAAAATCAGGCCCGAAAGGGAGAGAGTATTTTTGGCGAAGGCACGCTAGAAGTGCTGCAGGATGGTTTTGGGTTCCTGCGATCGCCAGACACCTCCTACTTGGCGGGACCCGACGATATCTATGTCTCTCCCAGCCAGATTCGACGCTTTAATCTACATACCGGCGATTCGATAGAAGGTGAAATCCGCACTCCCAAGGATGGGGAGCGCTACTTTGCGCTGGTCAAGGTGGATAAGGTCAACAATGAGTCGCCGGAACAATCCAAGCACAAAATTCTGTTTGAAAACCTTACTCCGCTTTTTCCTACACAGCGACTGCTACTTGAACGTGACATTAAAGCTGAGGAGAATGTCACTAGCCGTATCATCGACCTAATCGCTCCCATTGGGAAAGGACAGCGTGGCTTGCTGGTAGCGAGCCCCAAGTCGGGTAAAACAGTAATGCTTCAACATATCGCCCATGCAATCGCTGCCAACCATCCCGACGTTATCCTGATGGTATTGCTAATAGACGAACGCCCCGAAGAAGTGACCGAGATGATCCGTTCGGTCAGAGGGGAAGTGGTTTCTTCCACTTTCGACGAGCCGGCGGTGCGACACGTGCAAGTGGCCGATATGGTGATCGAGAAAGCCAAGCGGCTGGTGGAACACAAGAAGGACGTAGTAATACTGTTGGATTCGATCACGCGCCTGGCACGTGCATACAATACTGTCGTACCCGCATCCGGCAAGGTGTTGACCGGGGGCGTCGACGCTAATGCGTTGCAGCGTCCCAAGCGTTTTTTCGGCGCTGCGCGCAACATCGAAGAAGGCGGTTCCCTTACCATCATCGCCACCGCTCTGGTGGATACGGGCTCGCGCATGGATGATGTTATTTACGAGGAGTTCAAGGGCACCGGAAATATGGAAATCCATCTCGACCGGCGCATGGCGGAAAAACGCACTTATCCCGCGATTAACGTCAACCGCTCCGGCACACGTAAGGAAGAGTTGCTCATCAAGCCAGACGTGTTACAGAAAATCTGGGTACTTCGCAAGCTGCTCTATCCGATGGACGACATGGATGCAATGGAATTTCTGCTCGACAAAATTAAGGCCACAAAAAATAATGCGGACTTCTTCGATTCGATGCGACGGGTTTAATACTTAGTTCCCACTTAAGAAACCGATATAGCTCCTGTGAATTGCAATCAGTTTAGAATGGGAATGGACGCCGCAGCAACAATTAGGCAAGGTGTTCATTACTCTTCGACCTGGCTCTAGCTCGGAATCACCTTTACAGAATTGGCTCAACGTCACAGGCCGGAATTTCCATTGCCGGAACGATAGCGAACACGTAGTTGCAACCCCTTCCAGATTAAAGGATAATATGCGCCTTTCCGTTCCGCGCACCTGCCGGGCGGGTATAGATCAAGGATAAAGCCATGAAAGCAGACATTCATCCCAACTATCAGGAAATCACTGTCACCTGCAGTTGCAGCAACACGTTCCAGACCCGTTCGACCATGGGCAAGCCCTTGCACATTGAGGTATGCTCCGTCTGCCATCCATTCTATACCGGCAAGCAAAAGATCGTTGATACTGCCGGGCGGGTTGAGAAATTTCGTCAGAAATATGGCAAAAAGACGGAAAAACAGGCAACTGCTTAGAATAGATTTGCAAATAAAAAAGGCAGCTGTAAGCTGACTTTTTTATTTGTCCGCTAAAACAAGCACATGAGGATGCCATTTGCGCGTGAGTTATCGTTGTCGCCATGTGTCCCATTTCTCCGCAATATAATTCCCATAGATTGATCGTGACGATCGCCGGTTCATTCCATCCGACTTTTGTTGACCCGAGGTTTTATTGTCCGCAGAAGATTACGCATTTTGAGCTAAAAGGGGATAGTCGGTAATAACTCCATCCACGCCCAGTTCCCGACAATAGTCGTGCTCACTCTTTGTCACCGGCCCATAAACAAAATTGCGAAAACCCTCAATAGCCGCTTGCTTCAATAAGGTTTCGTCCAGGACATCGTAATCCCATACCATATGGTTGACCCTGGGATTGCCATCACAATTAAAATCATCAAGCAAGGAACCAAGCGTCCGGGGTCGATGTGCAATCAGCAGACCACAGTTGACTTTAAGAGCTGATGCGCAGGTTGCCACGAGATCGTGGCAAAAGGAAGCGACGACAATACGGTGCCCAGCTTGATGCTTTTCGAGCACCCTTGTCACCGAAGATAATGCATTCGTAGTCTTGATCTCAATATTCCACAAGACGCCGGAAAATTGCTCCAGTGCTTCATCCAGAGTCGGAACTTCGTGCCCTACCGTCTGTTCGATTTCTCTGCGGGTGAGATCGGCCACTGGTTGTCCCGATGCGATTACACGATCGTGAATCAGCACCGGCAAACCATCAAGACTGATGCGTACATCGGTTTCAATACCATTTACTCCCAATGCGACCGCTGCTTCGAAAGCTGCCAGCGTATTTTCGGGGACCACAACGTGGACCCCCCGGTGAGCTATCACCAGCATAACTTATTCCAAATCAAATTCAATTCACCAAACATCGTGGGCACCTTGATATTCTCCCCAGCTTTGATAATGTCATTCCGTCCATACCATCCTTGAATTAAATACCGCGTTTGCCAGTTAAGGGCGCAACGGTAGATATATTCAGCGGTTCCCTAAGTTTGTGTCAATAAAATTTCCCAGCGCTTTCACCCAGTCTTCCTGCATGAAAATGAAACCACTGTTGTGACCACCCTGCAACTCCAGGAACTGCTTAGGTTCCGGAGCTGCCTGATATAACGCCTGGCCATGCGCGAACGGCACAATCTCATCCTGCCGACTATGAGCGATAAAGGTCGGGCTCGTAACAGATTTCAAATACTCAATTGTGTTGTAGTCGAAACGGGACAGAAGACGCACCGGCAGGAAGGGGTAAATTTTTGCCGCCAAATCGGGTACCGAAGTGAATACCGACGCCAGCATCAGCATCCCCGGCTTTTCGTTCATCGCAAGCCATGCCGCCACCGCGCCCCCGAGGGACTCGCCAAACAGCACAATGCGGGCAGGCGAGATACTTTTTGCTTCAGTGAGATAGCGCCATGCTGACTGAGCGTCCGTATAAGTACCGGCCTCCGAGGGCGAACCACTGCTCTGGCCGTAGCCACGATAATCAAAAATGAACGCGTTGTAACCGAGGCGATGAAACATCAGCAGATATTCCATGCGATGGGAAATGTTCCCGGCATTACCATGAAAGAACAACACCGTTACACTCGCAGCAGGCGCCGGCACAAACCAGCCATGCAGGGTCTCGCCATCGGCGGTAGAAATTTCCACAGGCTCATAGGCAAGTCCCACATAATCCGGCGTGGCAACGATATTTCTCCCCGTTTCCGGATAATAGATTAAGCCTGACTGAGAAAAAAAATATCACCAGTGCCAGCGCACCGTAGGCGATTGCAGCCATAATGGTTAAATTAAACAACATGCCCAGGGCTAGAAATTGGTTAATCCCGCTGACTCGCAGTTATAATAGCCGCTTTTCACCCATCAAGAACAGGAACTTAAATGAATCTCGACCGGGTAAATTCTGGCCGTGACCTGCCCGATGATTTCAACGTCATCATAGAAATACCTATGAACGCCGATCCCATCAAGTATGAAGTGGACAAGGAAACCGGCGCAATGTTTGTGGATCGGTTCATGTCGACGTCGATGCACTACCCATGCAACTATGGCTATATTCCTCATACGCTATCGAAGGATGGAGATCCTGTGGATGTGCTGGTAATTTCGCCGGTTCCGCTCATTTCTGGAGTGGTGGTGCGGTGCAGGCCCCTGGGTATGTTAAGAATGACCGATGAAGCCGGTGAGGATGCCAAGGTGTTGGCTGTACCTATCGACAAGCTATGCGGTCTTTACCGAAAAAAGAAATCCTACGACGATCTGCCTGAACTGGTGCTCTCTCAAATCGCGCATTTCTTCGCTCACTATAAAGATCTGGAAACAGGCAAATGGGTAAAAATAAATGGTTGGGTGGGAGTCAAAGAAGCCAAGGTGGAAATTATGAGCGGCGTGAAGCGCTATAATTCCGCCAAAAAGAAACCGCTGTTTTAGAGGTCTTTATAGATCCGATCTTGATGCGGTGATTAGCGAGTACTACGACTCGATAGCGGAAAACACGGAAAATGAGCTGGCTGGAACCTGTAGAGTTGAAGGGAACGATTGTAACGCTTGTTTCTCTTGAGATGGGACACGTCGAGCCTTTAAAGATTGCGGTACGGGATGGAGAGTTCTGGAAACTCTGGTTTGCACAGGTGCCCTCGCCGGACCGAATGGAAAGCTATGTGGTTCAGGCTATTGAAGATGCAAAAAAGGGAAATATTGCATTTGCCGTGCGTCTCAATAAAACCAATAAAATTGTAGGCACAACTCGTTTTTATAACGTTGACGAAATAACCCGAAGACCCATGGTTGGCTACACGTGGTATGCAAAATCAGTATGTAAAACAGGGGTTAATAGCGAAAGCAAGCTGCTGTTACTGCAATATGCCTTTGAACAGAAACAAGCTGTTGCAGTAGAATTCAGAACACATTATTTTAACGAGGTATCAAGAACTTCAATCGAGCGACTGGGTGCCAAACAAGATGGGATTTTACGTAGCCATCAACGGATGGCTGATGGTTCAATTCGTGATACCGTGATTTATTCAATACTTCAGCATGAGTGGCCAGCGGTGAGAAGCAATTTGTTGAGCGAACTCTCAGCTAGCAACCCTAGTGTAGTGCGCCATTCTGTTTGAAACTTAAGTGGCGATTGGCTCGAATGACTTTTTGCAGGATGTCATTGGCCTTGGCAGTCCAGAAAAAAGGCTTGGGGGATTGGTTATGCATGGCGATGTATTCCTTGATGGCGGCATTGAGTTCCGGGACGCTGCGGAACACGCCACGGCGCAGACAACCGGTGGTAATGTCGCGGAAGAAGCGCTCGACCCTGTTCAACCACGAAGCCGAGGTGGGCGTGAAATGAACCGTGAAGCGGGGGTGTTTCTCCAGCCATTCTTTCACCTTGGGATGTTTGTGCGTGGCGTAGTTATCGCAGATCAGATGCAGCAACTTGTCTTTCGGGGTCTCCCGGTCAATCTGGCGCAGGAAATCGAGCCATTCAGTA
>JACCWK010000175.1 GCA_013697655.1 Nitrosospira sp. | reverse complement strand
GCGGGAACAGGTAGTTCATGTCGCGTTTGATCGGTCTGAAGTGGCTCATGGCAATATTGTATTAATGTTATGATTTAACGTGCATTATACTATTTTATGCAGGCTTTAAGTCCGACAGGCTGCTAGCGATGGACCAAAGAAGCTCTTGGCCGAGACGTTCGGTTTATGCAGCTAGAATTCACAAAACCTCCCCATACTATCGCACTTGCAAGTAACCCTAACCGTCCTAAATTCCCTGGCGAAATTTGAACGTGCTGCGGCGGGATCGCCGGGTTACCCCCACATGGGCTTACTCCTGATTCTCCTGTTGCGCCTGGGGAGCCACTTGCAGCCAGCCATCAGGGCATTCCTTGACCTGTGGATAGTAGCCTTCAGATGCTCGACAATAATGCCAATAATTGGTTTGTGGTTCGGGAGCGGTTTGGGCGGAATTTTGTTGTTGAATATACACGGGCGGTGGAGCGGGCTGGACAGCCACTAGGGGGTATGCGTAATAAGGGGTCGGATAAAAAGGCGGCATGAAGCCATATCCACCAAACCCGCCGAAGCCGAAACCATCATAATACCCGGGGCCGTAACCCCATCCTAACCCTCGTCCAAAGCCACCATGGCCATGATGACCTCCCCAATGGTGTCCCTGTCCATCATGGTGTGCCCCTTCATCATCGTCGTCCTCTCCATCATCTTGTCCCCCATCATCCCCATCAAATGCCCATACCGGGCCGCCAGGAATCAGTCCTAGCAGGGTGGGCGTAAGGCATATAAGGCATAGTAGTTTAATCTTTTTCACGTAAGCTCTGCGCTAGTTGGTATGTGAGGGGATGTTCTCTGCCATGTCTGGATCGTGTGCTTTTATCCTTATTGCTGGTCGAGGCAGCATTGACAAGGGTGGCCTCGCAATCCTGCTTATGGGCCCAATCTTTTTGTGTCGGGTGCAATTGGACTGAAAGTACGGAAGGGTCCAGTAATTAACGCACGACCGGATTAATCGATGACATTTTGAAGGGGTTCTTTAATGACGTGTTACCCCGCGACGCTTGGGGAACTCTGAAAAGGCCCAGGCGGAGGCCATGGCGGCGAGCCCGACTCGAGGGGGACCAATTCCCGCCGATCAGAAAGATATAAGTTGAGATGCGCCCGTTACCTTCGCCCTGTGATGCGTATCACCAACTTGAGTAATTCGCTTAGCCACAGCACAGAACTTGCCGCCAGGGTGCAAAGCAGCCAATCTTCAAGACTCAAGCTCACGGTCGAGAATGCCTGTTGAAGAAAAGGCACGTAAATCACCGCAATCTGCAACAGGAGCGAGAGCAGAACCGCGCCCCATAGCCACTTGTTGGAGAACACTCCGACAAATGCGCTCTGGTCGTCTGAACGTGCGTTGAAAACGGTGAAGAGTGAAAAGAGCACCAGGGTCGTAAATGCCATGGTCTGTGCGTAGCGCACACTGCCCGAGCCTTCTATGAAACCGCCCGGCAAGCTCGCATCCAGCACCAGCAGCGTACCCGTGGCCATCACAACGCCAACGAAGACAATGCTGAACCACATTCGACGGGTAATCACCCCTTCGCCCTGCGGGCGCGGGGCTTTGCGCATCGCGTCAGCGTTCGGTGGGTCAATGCCAAGCGCGAGCGCCGGTGCACCGTCCGTAACGAGGTTGATCCACAGGAGTTGCGTCGCCAGCAACGGCAGCACGAGGGCTTGCTCTTCAGCCTTCAGCCCGATGGCATCCGCCAGCATCACGCCGAAGAACATGGTGAGCACTTCGCCGATGTTCGACGAAAGCAGATAGCGCAAGAACTTTCGAATGTTCGAGAAGATCGAACGTCCCTCTTCGACAGCCGCCACGATGGAAGCGAAATTGTCGTCCGCGAGTATCATGTCGGCAGCTTGCTTGGAAACATCCGTCCCCGTGATACCCATCGCTATGCCGATGTCCGCGGTCTTCAAAGCGGGCGCGTCATTTACGCCGTCGCCCGTCATCGCTACCACTGCACCTCCACGCTGCAACGCTTTCACGATGCGCAGCTTGTGTTCGGGATTGACGCGTGCATAGACCGACACTTCTCTGACCGTTTGATCGAGGGCTTCGTCAGACAGCTTCTCAAGTTCGCCGCCGCTGACTGATCGCCCGTTCTCGACTATTCCGAGTTGGGCGGCGATAACGGCGGCGGTTACAGGATGATCGCCCGTAATCATTATCGGGCGTATCCCTGCCGTTTTCGCACGGGTGACCGCTTCCCTTGCTTCTGCACGCGGCGGATCAATCATGCCGATCAATCCGGCGAATACGAGGTTTTGCTCGACGCGTTCGTCGACTTCATCAGCTTCAGGTGCGTCAGCGGGTAGTGAGCGAAAAGCCACTCCCAACGAGCGCAATGCTTCGCCCGCGAGCTGTTCGTTCGTTTTCAAAATCTCTGCGCGGCGCTCTGCTGTCAAAGACCGTGTCTCATCTCCCACCAGTTCGTGCGTACAACGCCTGAGCAACAGATCCGGTGCGCCTTTGGTGAAGACGATCAGACGTTCCTGCTTCTGGGCGTCGGTATGAACGGTCGTGTGCAATTTGCGTTCGGAGGAGAAAGGCACTTCTCCGACGCGCTCGAAGCGCGCATCGAGCGCTTCATTGTCCAGCCCCGCTTTGCGCGCCGCGACGACAAGCGCCCCTTCGGTCGGGTCTCCCTGAACCGCCCAGCGTCCGTCATGTTCTTGCAGGACCGCATTGTTGGCACGGTCGGCCACAGCGAGCGCGCGCTCCAGTTCGCTCCTGAGCGCCCCGTCAATCGCTCCGCTTCCGTCCCGGCGCACTTCGCCTTCAGGCGCGTAACCCTCACCGTCTATGACGACACGTCCGCTGGCAGTGACGACCGCGCGCACCGTCATCTCGTTTTTTGTCAGGGTTCCTGTTTTATCGGAAGCAATGACAGTTGCCGAGCCGAGCGTTTCGACGGCTGGTAGATGCCGTACGATAGCGTTTCTGCGCGCCATGCGTTGCACGCCAAGGGAGAGTACGGCAGTCACTACCGCCGGTAAGCCTTCAGGTATTGCCGCCACAGCCAGCGCCACGCCCAGGATAAGCACATCGAAAATAGCGGCGAAACCGCTCACATGTTCCACGAAGATAATCGTTGCGATCATCACGAGGGCGATAATGACGACAATTATTCCAAGCAGTTTGCCAAGGCGGGCGAGTTCCTTTTGCAGTGGCGTAGTCTCGGCCGGCGCTTCTTCCAGCATCCCGGCGATGTGCCCCATCTGGGTCTGCATCCCCGTCGCAACGACCACCGCGCGCCCCTGCCCTAACGTAGCAGCCGTGCCGCTGAAGATCATATTGTGGCGGTCGCCGAGGCCGACCTCTTCGGTAATCGGAAGCGAATCCTTTAAAACCGGCAGACTCTCGCCGGTAAGTGCCGCCTCCGCCGTTTGAAGCGCGGCTGAATGAATCAATCGCGCGTCCGCGGGAACAGTGTCGCCTTGTTCGATAAGGATGATGTCGCCGGGGACGAGCTCAGCCGCGGGTATACTCCGGCGTGTGCCGTCCCGAATGACGTTGGCGTGCGCTGCCGACATCTGGCGCAACGCTGCTACCGCTTCCTCCGCACGCGATTCTTGAATATAGCCCATGACTGCGTTAAGCAGCACGACCGCGAAAATGGCAATGGCTTCATAAGGCAAGACCGAATCGCGCTCATACAGCCATAGGCCGGCGGAGATCGCCGTTGCAATAAGCAGCAGGATGACAAGCACATTCTGAAACTGGGCGAGGAATTTCCGCCATCCAGGGACGGGCTTCTCCGCCGCCAGCTCGTTCCTGCCGTATTTGTCCAGCCGCGAGCGCGCATCCCCCTCGCTCAGGCCGTGCCGCGCGTCGGTATCGAGCGCAGCCAATACTTCATTAACCGGCTGCCGATAAGGAGCTATCTGATCCTGCTGAACGGTTGTAATGCTCATCTAGTGTAGTGAGTCATTCTTGAGGGAATCTATATTGTAGATTGCACTCTAATGAAAGGACGACATTCCTGGAGTGAGAAATGCGAGTTGCATCCGAAATCAATTTGACGCCAGAAGAGCGGGAATCG
>JACCWK010000131.1 GCA_013697655.1 Nitrosospira sp. | reverse complement strand
GACATCCTGTGTGAGCAATTCGAGCGCACAGTGGGCAATGATAATTGTGTGCGCTTCGAGAACCTGGTGCTGCAAATCCCGCCTGACCGCCACCGCTGTCATTATGTCAAGGCAAAGGTGCGTGTCCATCGCTATGTGGATGGCCGCCTGGGAATCTTTCATGGGCCACGGAAACTCGCCGCTTATGACGCACTGGGTAAGGAATTGAAACAGAAAAATAAGGTTGTGGCGTAAATCCGCCGCCACAGCCGCGCACTGAATCGAATCCATAATTCGATGCGTTAGAAAGCAGACACTCTATTTGCTACCAAACCGGACAATTCTATTTGTTGCTAACATGAAATGCGGCAGTGGAATTATCCGCCGACTTGATGTGATTTACCGAGCCTGGCACAGACTGTTGTGTGCCGCATGTTCAGAAATATTGACACTTAAAGTCTTGACTCTGCCTTATCAGCCTGAATCTGTTCCGTAAACCTATGATCACTCCATTAGCGCAACCCAAGCACGTCCTGCATATCAAATAATCCGCTCTGCTTCTCTGCAAGAAATCGAGCCGCACGCAACGCGCCCTCGGCGAACGTTGCACGACTACTCGCCTTATGTGATATTTCTATGCGCTCACCGGTTCCCGCAAACATTACGGTATGATCGCCAACAATATCTCCGCCACGTACTGTGGCAAAGCCAATGGTTGCAGCTGCTCTCTCACCCGTATTGCCTTCACGGCCGTAAACGGCAACTTCTGAAAGATTTCTTCCGAGAGACTTGGCCACCACCTCACCCATGTGCAGCGCGGTGCCGGATGGCGCATCTACTTTATGACGATGATGCGCTTCAATGATTTCAATGTCGTAACCCTCGTTCAGCACCCTCGCTGCGATCTCCAGCAGCTTGAAGGTAACGTTCACACCTACGCTCATGTTAGGCGCGAATACGATGGGGACATTTTTTGATGCCGACTTGAGTTCTTCTTTTTGCTCCGTCGAGAAACCGGTTGTGCCGATTACCATCTTGATTCCTTTTTCGCGGCATACAACAAGATGCGCGAGCGTCCCTTCGGGACGAGTAAAATCGATGAGCACGTCACTACCGGGAAGCGCAGCGGCAGCATTCTCCGTGATGTTAATGCCGCACGGCACACCGATCAGCTCTCCCGCATCCTTCATTAGATATGGACTGCCAGCCCGATCCAGAGCGGCGGACAACCGCATATCCGTCGCCCGGGAGACGGCTTCCAGCAAGGCGCGCCCCATGCGGCCCGAGCTTCCGGCAATGGCAATATTCAATGTCGTCATTTATCTTCTGGCAAAACTATTTCACTATCCTGTGAAAGACATTCCTTCATTCTTTTGGCTGGTCCGCATCTCTACCGCCAGCATCCGCAGCCTGTGACGGCATCTGCCTGGAGCTGGAGGTATTCGGCTTCGGTGATGCTGACTGACCGCTTGCTGCGGACGTGCCACTCAGGAGCGGAGTAGCGCTTTCTTCCTTAATTACGGGCATAATGGGCCCAACCGGCGGAGGAAGAACCGCGGCCTGCGACGGCTGCGTTAAACTTGGTGTGCCGGACTCCGGCGCCAAAGCATTGCTCGATGCCGGAACACCACTTAAGGCCGGGACACTGCTTTCTTCTTTAACTACAGGAAGGGCTGGTTCCACTGGGCTGACAGACTCGGCTGGCGGCTCAACCGATTGAGGTCGAGCAAAAGCAACCGAAGGCGAAAAACTACCATCGGTGCGTACTAATTTGTCGTCTTCGAAAAACACTGTCAACTTCCGTTGTTCGACCAATCGGCCTTTCTGCTCAAGGCGATATACATAGTCCCAGCGGTTATCATGAAAAGCATCACTAATCATGGGCGAACCCAGCACGAAACGAACCTGCGATCGGGTCATGCTCGGCTTTAACTTATCCACCATTTCCTGAGTAATAACATTGCCCTGCTGGATTTCTATTTTGTAGAGCAGAGATGGTACGGACGAACATCCGGCGAGCAGTAGCAAAACAAGCAACGTGAGTATTTTTGCGCGCATCGCGGCAGCGTATGGTTTCCAAAGCAAACTTAACGTTGTATTATACAGTAAATAACTTATCGGATGGACATCGCTATGAGCAAGCCGAACGATCTTAAAACCATGGGCTTAAAAGCCACCCTTCCGCGTCTTAGAATACTGAGTCTGTTCGAGAGCAGCCCGGTGCGGCATCTTTCGGCAGAGGATGTTTACAAGACGCTGATTGGTGAAGGCGAGGATATTGGTCTCGCCACCGTCTACCGGGTATTGACGCAATTCGAGCAGGCAGGATTGCTTGAACGCCACCATTTCGAGGGTGGCAAAGCGGTTTTTGAGCTTGCCAGCACCACTCATCATGACCATCTGGTATGTCTCCAATGCGGTCGGGTCGAAGAATTCTACGACGCCGAAATCGAGAAACGTCAAATCAAAATTGCCAAGGATCGCGGCTTTGTCATACATGAGCACTCACTATCAATTTACGCAGATTGCACGAAGGTGGCTTGCCCGCATCGAAAAGCGTGAGAAAAAGCGAGGGATATTAAAAGAGCCGACTTTCTCTGCTCTCAGAGAGCGAGGACTAATCTCATAGTAAAAGAACGGGCGCTATATGAACACCCCACTGAAGCCCCGCGGCATTAAATGGATACGCGGCATAAACGAAGTTCACTCAGGGCTTCTCCACCAAGCAACCGAATAAATCCATCGTGATAGCATGTTGCTGGTAAAATTGGGATCAGAGGGAAAGGCGTTTGATTATCGTCGTAGCCAGGCCACTATTCAAAAAAATGTACGCGGTGAGTGGCTGATTCCATTGCAACCCCCCATGGGGTGGTTTCAGACGAAGGGAAGGTTAGCCTTTCGCGTCCCCACCTCCGCGCTCCCGATCCTTTAAACGTTATCGCGCTCCCTGCTGACATACCCGGCGGCTTGTTCAGAGTTTTCCTAGTCTCTCGACCCGTTGTCAAGGGGTTGACCAAAGATTCGCTAACCGTTACTGTTCAGTGTTTTATTCATCATTTTTCTGGCACCCAACATTAGGATTCAAGAAAGTATGAGCACGGAGCTAACCGGCGCTGAAATTACAGTGCGTTGTTTACAGAAAGAAGGGGTAGATCATATCTTTGGCTATCCCGGTGGGGCCGTGCTGTATATTTACGACGAGTTGTTCAAGCAGGATAAGGTTAAGCATGTCCTGGTACGGCATGAGCAAGCGGCTGTACATGCGGCGGATGGCTACGCTCGCTCAAGTAACAGGGTGGGGGTAGCATTGGTAACATCCGGCCCCGGCGTGACTAATGCCGTTACCGGCATCGCCACCGCTTATATGGATTCAATCCCGCTAGTTATCATCAGCGGACAGGTGCCGACTCATGCCATCGGGCTGGATGCATTTCAGGAAGTCGATACCGTCGGCATTACGCGCCCGTGTGTTAAGCACAATTTTCTTGTAAAAGACATCACCGAACTCGCTACAACCATCAAGAAAGCATTTTACATCGCTTCTACCGGCCGCCCTGGTCCGGTGCTGGTAGACATTCCGAAAGATGTAAGTCAACAGAAAACAGCGTTCGTTTACCCCGAAAGGGTCAGCATGCGCTCCTATAATCCGGTCACCAAGGGACATTCAGGACAAATAAAAAAAGCGGTACAGCTGATCCTGGGAGCCAAGCGCCCCATGATTTACACTGGCGGGGGCGTAATTTTAAGCGACGCCGCGGCACGATTAACCGATGTGGTACGAATGCTGGGGTTTCCCTGCACCAATACATTGATGGGACTGGGCGGCTATCCCGCCACTGACAAACAGTTTGTCGGTATGCTGGGAATGCATGGGACCTACGAAGCCAATATGGCGATGCAGCATTGCGATGTGCTGGTAGCCATTGGCGCCCGCTTCGACGACCGCGTCATCGGCAATCCGAAGCATTTTTACAATGAAGACCGTAAGATCATACATATAGACATCGATCCTTCGTCCATTTCCAAGCGGGTGAAGGTGGATGTTCCCATTGTCGGCAGCATTCCTGATGTATTGGATGAACTTATAAAATTGCTTAAGGCAGGTAAGGAACAGCCTGATCAGGCAGCTCTTGACGCATGGTGGACCCAGATTGATTTATGGCGCGCGCGCGATTGTCTCAAGTATGATCGCGCGAGCCCTATCATCAAGCCTCAAATGGTGATTGAAAAGCTATATGAGGTAACCGGAGGAAACGCTTTTATTACTTCGGATGTAGGCCAGCATCAGATGTGGGCAGCGCAATTTTATAAATTCGATTTGCCGCGCCGTTGGATCAACTCCGGAGGCTTGGGAACCATGGGCTTTGGTCTTCCCGCAGCGATGGGGGTGCAGTTCGCCAATCCGGAGGGCACGGTGGCTTGCGTTACTGGCGAGGCCAGCATCCAGATGTGCATACAAGAGTTGTCCACCTGCAAGCAATATAACCTTCCACTCAAGATTGTTAATTTGAATAATCGCTACATGGGAATGGTTCGACAATGGCAGGAGTTTTTCCATGGTAATCGCTATGCTGAGTCTTATATGGATGCACTGCCGAATTTCGTTAAGCTGGCGGAAAGTTATGGTCATGTCGGGATGAAAATCGAACAACCCGGCGATATCGAAGACGCGTTAAAGGAAGCGTTTAAGCTCAAGGACCGGTTGGTTTTTATGGATTTCATCACCGACCAGACTGAAAATGTCTTTCCGATGGTGCCTGGCGGCAAGGGCCTCTCCGAAATGATTTTGGTATAAAAATGCGACATATCATTTCTCTATTGATGGAAAATGAGGCAGGTGCATTGTCTCGCGTAGCCGGTCTATTCTCTTCGCGCGGTTACAATATTGAATCGCTTACCGTGGCGGCCACCGAAGACCCCACCTTATCTCGCATGACACTGGTTACCGCCGGATCGGACGATGTGGTTGAGCAGATCACCAAGCAATTGAATAAACTTATCGAAGTAGTCAAAGTAGTGGATTTGAGTGACGGTGATCACATTGAACGCGAACTGATGCTGATAAAAATGCGCGCGGTCGGCAAGGATCGCGAGGAAATAAAGCGCATGGCTGATATTTTTCGCGGTCGGATTATTGATGTCACCGATAAGTCCTACACTATTGAGCTTACCGGTACCGGTTCCAAACTCGACGCATTTCTTGAGGCCATGGAACGTAGCGCGATTCTGGAAACAGTCCGTACGGGCGCCTCCGGCATCGGTCGCGGTGAGCGTATATTGAAGATATAGGGCATCTGCTTTTATGGAGAGTGCCAGGGGGTATGCTCGTCCATCTGGCCACTCATTTGGATTTTATAATTTGAGCAGAAAGGGAACCATGAACGTTTATTATGATAAAGATGCCGATCTGTCGCTGATCAAGGACAAGACGGTTACCATCGTGGGTTACGGCTCGCAAGGCCACGCTCATGCCAATAATCTGCGTGACTCCGGCGTAACGGTCATCGTAGGGTTGCGCAAGGATGGGGCATCCTGGAGCAAGGCGGAGAAGGCGGGGCTTACCGTCAAAGAAGTGGCGGAAGCTGTAAGAGGGGCGGACGTCGTAATGGTACTGTTACCTGATGAGCAGATCGCCGCGGTTTACATGTCGGAGATCGAACCCAATCTCAAGAATGGTGCCACGCTTGCGTTTGCTCACGGCTTCAATATACATTACGGCCAAGTATCTCCACGTGAGGATCTCGACGTTATCATGATTGCACCCAAGGGGCCCGGGCATTTGGTGCGTTCAACCTACACGCAGGGCGGCGGCGTGCCCTCACTTATTGCCGTGCATCAGAATAAGTCTGGGACAGCGCGCGATCTCGCGCTGTCCTATGCAGCAGCCAACGGAGGCACGCGTGGCGGAGTAATTGAAACCAACTTTCGCGAGGAGACCGAAACTGATCTGTTCGGCGAACAGGTGGTCCTGTGCGGCGGCCTTACCGCTTTGATTCAGGCCGGGTTTGAAACTCTGGTTGAAGCTGGATATGCTCCCGAAATGGCGTATTTTGAATGTCTTCACGAAGTGAAGCTGATCGTGGATTTGATCTACGAAGGCGGTATTGCCAACATGCGTTACTCTATTTCCAACAACGCTGAATATGGAGACATTTCACGCGGTCCGCGCATCGTTACCGATGCTACCCGGGCCGAAATGCGCAAGATTTTGCATGAAATCCAGACCGGTGAATATGCTCGCGAATTTATCCTGGAAAATCGTGCCGGTGCACCCATGCTTAAGGCGAGTCGCCGTCTCGCGTCGGCCCATCAGATTGAAACCGTTGGCGCGAAGCTGCGCGATATGATGCCATGGATTAATAAGAATAAACTGGTCGATCAGACTAAAAATTAGGGAAGAAAGTGAGGTGGCGCAAAACGTTGAGTATCGCCTTTACTCCCATTTTCTTTCCAACGCGCTGCTACCCTCTTTCCTGCCCACTCTTTTTTAATGTGAGGGTTTAACATTTTTCATAAACGCAGCCCGATGAGGGCTGTATGTAATATGCACTGATTGTTTTCATCCTTGCTGTCAGGATCTCGCAACCATCCGCGGCGAAGTTTTACCCTGCTAACAATATTCCCAAGATCTTTAATAGCATAGACACAGACTACGTTCTCACTTTCTGCTGGGCCATCTACTGTTTACCATCGGTCCATAAGCGTTTAACATGCATCAGTCTCCTTTTGGGTCGAACAAATGATGCATGATCCTTCCCCACGCTTCGTGCTTAAATCCAAGCTCCGCCAGCGTGGCATTTACCTGCTTCCCAATTTGTTCACCACCGCCGCTTTATTCGCGGGATTTTATGCCATCGTCCAGGCAATGAATGGACGTTTCGAACATTCCGCAGTAGCTATTTTCATTGCTATGGTGCTGGACGGACTGGATGGCCGGGTAGCCCGGCTGACTCACACCCAAAGCGAATTTGGCGCGGAATACGACAGTCTGTCCGACATGGTTTCGTTCGGCGCAGCCCCCGCCCTGGTAATATACGAATGGGCCTTGAAAGGCATGGGCAAGTGGGGCTGGATTGCGGCTTTTATTTACTGCGTCTGTGCTGCACTGCGCCTGGCACGTTTCAATACCAATATAGAAACGGTGGACAAGCGTTTTTTTCAAGGCTTGCCGTCTCCAGCAGCTGCCGCGCTCATTGCAGGGCTGATTTGGGTGATGCTTGACTTCGAAATAAGAGGGCCCGATATCAGATGGTTTGCTTGGGGAATCACGCTTTTCGCCGGTCTGACCATGGTCAGCAATCTCCCCTATTACAGCGGTAAGGAAATTAATCTGCGTAAGAGCGTGCCATTCATCACTGTTTTGCTGCTGGCGCTGTTCTTTTTTGTATTGATTCCAAGTCATCCGCCCGTCGTGCTGTTTTGCCTTTTTTTCCTTTATGCCTTTTCTGGTTATGTACTATGGATGTGGCGACTGATTAAAAGAAAAAGAACGAGTGAGGTGCAATAGCCTTTCTGGTTCAGAACCTGGGCTGCGCCATATATGCGAGCAGACCCTATCGGAATTAAACCGTGGTCATTGCACAGTTTTTACGGATTTGCCATATTCATTGAATGTTTTCCCGATAATGCTGGGCTAGTTTCTTTCTAGAAGCAGTTATTGTGGCCAAGCCGCTACTTCCGGAACGGGACAAAGGCAGAAATCTTTTCGAAGCGGGACTTTATCTAATTACGTCAGATTCCCGGAACGAGATTACGTTGTCAAAACGGATAAGTAGTAGGCTGCGTAGAAGTGTCATGTACAGCCTGAATCGCAATTTAACCGGCTGATCGAGTACACTCTAACGAGCCGTGCCGATGGGACCGCGAACCATGAGAATACGACAGATGAGTCAAGCATGAGCAGCGAGCCGCCGGCCGTAGCGTCCGCAAATACGCAATCCCTGACAGAGCGGCCGGCTTGGAAGGCGCTCGATCAGCACTATCAAGCAATCCACAACCTGCATATGCGTCAGCTTTTCGCTGACGATCCCCAACGAGGCGAGCGGTTCACAGCTGAAGCGGCAGGTATTTACCTCGATTACTCGAAAAATCGGATTACTGACGAAACCTGCCGATTACTTGTGCAGCTTGCAGAGGAATGCGATTTACGTAAGCGCATTGATGCGATGTTCAGCGGTGAGCACATCAATTCGACCGAGCAACGCGCCGTGCTTCATATTGCCTTGCGTGCATCCGAGGGCGAGCAAGTCATTGTCGATGGGATTGACGTCGTACCGGAGGTGCATGCGGTGCTAGAGCGGATGGCAGCCTTCACTGACCAGTTATACAATGGCCAGTGGAAAGGCTACACAGGCAAGCGTATACGCAACATCATTAATATCGGTATTGGCGGATCTGATCTCGGGCCGGTGATGGCCTATGAAGCATTGCGCTATTACAGTCGGCGTGACATGAACTTTCGTTTCGTATCCAATGTTGACGCAACGGATTTTAAAGAGGCCACGAGAGATATCAGCCCGGAAGAAACATTATTCATAATTTGTTCGAAGACATTTACCACGACGGAAACGCTCGCCAACGCCCATTCGGCTCGCAAATGGATACTGGACGAACTTGCTGATGTTCGGGCCGTACGCAAGCACTTCGTCGCTGTTTCGACCAATGCGGAGGAAGTATCGAACTTTGGCATCGACCCAGCCAATATGTTTGGTTTCTGGGACTGGGTAGGCGGGCGGTATTCGATGGAATCGGCAATTGGCCTTTCAACCATGATCGCTATCGGTCCCGATAACTTTCGTGCCATGCTGGTAGGTTTTCATGCAATGGACCAGCACTTTCGCACAGCGCCATTCGATAAAAATTTGCCCGTTCTCATCGGATTGCTCGGGATCTGGTACAACAATTTCTTCAATAGCCAGACGATTGCGGTGCTGCCTTATGACCAATACCTCAAGCGCTTTCCGGCTTATCTTCAACAATTGACCATGGAGAGCAACGGCAAGCAGGTGACACTCAATGGCACTCGCGTCAATTATCAAACTTCCCCCATCGTTTGGGGTGAGCCAGGCACCAACGGTCAGCATTCGTTCTATCAACTTGTACATCAGGGTACGCGCCTTATTCCCTGTGATTTTATCGGCTTCTGCCAGACCCTGAATCCGCTGGGTAATCATCATGATATGCTTATGGCAAATTTGTTTGCCCAAACCGAGGCATTGGCGTTCGGTAAAACCAGGGAAGAGGTAAAAGCCGCAGGGACACCAGACTGGCTATGTCCACATCGGAGCTTTGAAGGTAACCGTCCGACAAACACTATCCTGGCAGAGCGGCTGACACCCTATACACTCGGCACTCTGGTCGCTCTCTATGAACATAGCGTCTTTACGCAGGGAACCATCTGGAATATTGATTCATTCGATCAATGGGGCGTTGAACTTGGCAAGGCACTCGCTAAGCGCATCGTCCAGGAACTGGAGACTGAAAGCGACTTACCGTTGAAACATGACAGTTCGACGAACACGCTAATGCGTCGCTACGGTAGGTTCAAAAAACCCCAATCATGAGCGTCTCGATGGCCGCGTGGTGTCATCCCATGGGCAAATTGCGCACTATACTTTGATGCCCTGAAGATAACTCCGGTGAGTCCGGCGTATAGTTTTTATCGCACTTTCTGATTCCGATACCGTCATAGTGAGATAGGAAATGACTCAGCAAACCGCCACGAGAATTAGTCCACTCGCAGGCAAACCTGCCCAGCCATCAATGCTGTTAAATGTGGCCAGACTTGTTACTGCTTATTACACGCAAGTTCCTGATTGGTCTGTACCGGCGCAAAGGGTTGCCTTTGGCACCTCAGGACATCGTGGTTCGGCACTGGAAGCAAGCTTCAATGAATCGCATGTGCTTGCTATCACAGAATCCATTTGCCATTACCGCAAACAACAGAATATCAGCGGGCCATTATTTATGGGCATCGATACGCACGCACTTTCAGAGCCGGCATTCGCCAGTGCGCTTGAGGTGCTGGCCGCCAACGGCGTGGAAGTCATGGTAGCGAAGAACGGCGAATATACTCCCACACCCGCAGTGTCCCACGCCATACTCACCTACAACTGCGGCCGCACAAAAGGGCTTTCGGACGGCATCGTCATCACACCTTCGCATAATCCGCCCGAGAGTGGCGGTTTCAAATACAACCCGCCGCATGGCGGCCCCGCGGGCGTCGAAGTTACCGCCGGGATCGAATCCATGTCCAATGAGTTTCTTAAAAATAATCTCAAGGGGGTGATAAGAATTCCGTTCGAAAAAGCGTTACGCGCGTCTACAACGCATCAGCATGACTTTCTCAACAGCTATGTGAGTGATCTCGGCAGTGTGATCGATATAAACGCGATACGCGCCGCACACATCCATATGGGAGCAGATCCGCTCGGCGGCGCAGGAGTGCACTATTGGGGCGCTATTGCGGAGCGCTATAAGCTGAATCTTGCGGTCGTAAATGAAATTGTCGACCCGACTTTCCGCTTCATGACTGTTGACTGGGATGGCAAGATTCGCATGGACCCATCATCGCCCTACGCCATGCACGGGTTAATCGATCTGAAAGATCGCTTCGACATCGCTTTCGCCTGCGATACCGATCACGATCGGCATGGGATTGTTACCCGCAGCACGGGCTTGCTACCTGCAGACCATTATCTTTCCGTCGCTGTTCACTACCTCTTCCAGTACCGCCCGAAATGGAGCATCGACGCAGCCGTAGCCAAGACCGTGGTGAGTAGCCAAATGATCGACCGTGTCGCCGCGAAGCTTGGTCGAAAACTTTACGAGGCGCCGGTCGGCTTCAAATGGTTCGTAGATGGCTTGCGCGACGGCTCCCTCGGCTTTTGCGGCGAAGAAAGTGCAGGCGCTTCTTTTCTCCGCCTTGACGGCACGGTTTGGACGACGGATAAGGATGGAATCATCCCCGCGCTGCTATCAGCGGAGATTACCGCACGCATGGGCCGCGATCCCGGTGAGTTATATCGTGAGCTTGAACGCGAGCTTGGGGAATTCTTTTCCGAACGCGTTGATGCGCCAGCCACCCCAGAGGAAAAAAAAATTCTGGCGAAGCTCTCGCCACAGCAGATACGCTCTCCAAATCTGGCTGGCGAAAAAATCCGGACCGTTCTTACGCAGGCACCGGGTAACCAGGCGCCTATCGGCGGGATTAAGGTAATTGCCGAAAGCGGATGGTTTGCAGCACGCCCTTCCGGCACCGAGAACATTTACAAGATTTATGCCGAGAGCTTTCGGGGAGCAGATCATCTGCGTCTTATCCTTGAGGAAGCACAAACATTAGTCGGTTGCGCGCTTGCCGCACCAGTGGCAAACTCCCAGTGATAATCGCTGAGCAATCCGTATCCACTCAAGGTCAACGTGCTTATCATAGTCGGGGCGGACGTGGATAAAAGTGGCTTAATCGGTTCAGGCATATCCTCGCGCGGATACCAACAAATAGCAAAACCATAGATGTTTTGCTGAAGCCCTGATTGACAGGGAAAGTAATTGTTTCCGCTGCCAGGTTCCCATTCAAAAAACGCATGCAAAGATCTGCCGCATATTTTCAGTTATATAACAGTTCATGTGGCATTCGGACCAGTGCGCACGAAATTCGACTCTTAACTGAAGGAGAATCAAGATGCAAATCGGAATGATCGGACTCGGACGTATGGGTATTAATATGGCAGCCCGCCTCATAAAAGCCGGAAGCGAATGTGTAGTTTACGACCCGCGCGCCGAAGCTGTCCAGGAACTGCAGTTGCAAGGCGCCATCGGAACAGCTTCACTTGACGATTTGATCGCTGGTCTGAATAAACCGCGCGTAGTATGGTTGATGGTCCCCGCAGGGGCAGTTGATGACATTCTTTCGAAACTGGTGCCGCTCCTTGACGCGGAGGATATTATCATCGACGGCGGCAACTCCTATTACCAGGACGATATCAGACGTGGCGCCGAGTTGCGTTCAAAGGGAATTCATTACATCGATGTTGGAACCAGCGGTGGCGTTGCCGGCCGCGAGCGCGGATATTGTCTGATGATCGGTGGAGAAAGTGAAATTGTCCAACATCTCGACCCGATCTTTGCCGCCCTCGCGCCAGGTGTTGGCGCCGCGCCGCGCACCTTTGGGCGTCATAGGCTCGGCAGCACAGCCGAGCAGGGCTATCTTCACTGTGGACCATACGGTGCCGGTCATTTCGTAAAGATGGTTCATAACGGGATCGAATATGGCCTCATGGCAGCTTATGCCGAGGGCTTGAATATCTTGCACAGTGCCAATGCTGGCAAAAGGGCGCGCGACACGGATGCGGAGACGACGCCGATGCGCAACCCTGAATTTTATCAATATGAGCTGGATCTGCCGGAAATCGCAGAAGTTTGGCGTCGTGGCAGCGTTGTAGCGTCGTGGTTGCTTGACCTTACCGCGGAGGCTTTGGTCGAAGATGCAGATCTCACGAAATTCTCGGGGCGCGTGTCGGATTCGGGGGAGGGACGCTGGACAACACTGGCAGCGGTGGATGAGGGCGTACCTGTACCTGTGATCAGCGCGGCGCTCTTCAGCCGTTTCGAGTCCCGGGGTAATGCCGATTACGCTGATCGGCTGCTCTCGGCGATGAGAAAGAAATTTGGCGGGCATGACGAGAAAAAAGGGGGAGTCTGAGATGGATGCGATCAACGGTGACGCAGCAGCGTCAGATGCGCTGGTGCTGTTCGGTGTGACGGGTGACCTCGCTTACAAAAAGATTTTTCCAGCGCTTTATGCAATGGTAAAACGGGGCGCTCTCAACGTGCCGGTGGTGGGCGTCGCATCCTCCCAATGGAACCTCGCGCAACTTCGTGATCGAGTCACGGAGGCCATAAGAAAATCCGGAGAGATTGATGACCAGAACGCGCTCGATCACCTTCTTTCCCTGCTTCAATATGTGCCCGGCGATTACAATAACCCGGAGACATTCAATGCGCTAAAGCAGGCGCTGGGGAATGCACGGCGGCCTGCACACTATCTTTCCATCCCGCCTTCCCTTTTTACTACAGTCATTAAAAGCCTTGGTGCCGCGGATCTGGCTAGCCATGCGCGCCTTATCGTAGAAAAACCGTTCGGACGCGACCTTGCCTCCGCACGCGAGCTCAATCGCGTCGCACGGTCGGTATTTCCTGAAGACTCTATTTTCCGTATTGATCACTTCCTCGGGAAAGAAGCGATCATGAATATTCTCTATTTCCGCTTCGCCAATTCGTTCCTTGAACCGATCTGGAACCGGAGCTATGTGGCCAGCGTCCAGATAACGCTGGCCGAGGATTTTGGCGTAGAGGGACGCGGTGGATTTTATGAATCCGCAGGTTGTCTTCGCGACGTGATTCAAAACCATATTTTCCAGATCGTTGCGTTGCTCGCCATGGAGCCACCAGCCTATAGAGGTTTTGGCGCTGTTCAAGGCCAAAAATCCAATGTTTTCCACGCCATGCGTCCATTGTTACCAGGTGATCTGGTGCGAGGCCAGTATGACGGCTACCGCGAGGAAGCGGATGTAGCAAAGAACTCTGACGTCGAAACATTTTGCGCTTTGCGTCTGTTCATCGACTCCTGGCGTTGGGAAGGGGTACCGTGGTACTTGCGCTCAGGAAAATTTCTCGCCGAGACAGCCACAGAAGTTCTTGTCCAGTTAAAACCGCCGCCGCAACGGCTCTTCGCCGACTCGGTGCCGGATCCTTTAACTTGCAGTGCCAACTATTTGCGCTTCCGGATTTCTCCTATCTCCACCGTCGCTATCGCCGCGCGGGTCAAGCGCCCCGGAAAAGAGTTTATTGGCGACCAGCGAGAACTCTGCCTGGTCGAAGAGCATTTTGGACGGGAATTGCCGTACGAACGGCTTTTGTATGACGCCATGAGGGGCGATGGGGCGCTGTTTACTCGCGAAGACGCGGTAGAGGCCGCCTGGGCCGCGCTCGATAATGTCCTCGAGAACCATCATCGTGCCATCCCTTATGACCGAGGAAGCTGGGGACCGGGAGCCGCAGATATGTTGATCGCCCCGGATGGCTGCTGGCACAACCCCTGATCAAGAAACTGAAAGAAGCAAAAAAACTTGGCAGAGGGACAGGTAGCTTAAAAAACTACATACAGCATAGTTAACGAATTCTTGACATTTACGCGACGCTTTTTTCACACGGAGCGTGCTACTTTCTATGCTGCATAATGTCGTTCCCATCCTTCATACCAGACGTCATAATTTTACAAGGACCCTTATTATGAATACACAATTGTCTCGGTTATTGCCGTTAGCATCGCTTGTTTCCGCCCTCTTTTTGTCTGGGCTGCCCACCGCACAGGCGAATACACTGGCAGAAAATCTAGCTGTAATGGAGAAGCAAAGCCCCATTGACATCAATGCCCACGATACAAAATTCCAGCAATTATCGCCCCTGCAATTTAATTTAAGCTCTGACACTACACTGAGCGTCATCAATAACGGCTCGCCGGACGAAACTAAAACCGCCGCCAGAGCCAATGTCCTCCCTGGCGCCGGATCGGTGACAGTTGATGGAGATACATATAAATTAGCCCAGTTTCACTTCCATACACCTGCAGAGAATTTGGAGAACGGCCATAGATTTCCTATGGAAATGCATTTGGTATTTAGCGATGCAAACAACAACATTCTTGTGGTCGGGCGGTGGATCCAGGGGGTCGACGGGCCAAACGCTCCAACGACCGCGCTGGACCCTATTTTCAATGACTTACCTAAAAACACAACACAGACCCATGTCTTCAATCATTTTGACTTGAACGCACTTTTACCAGCAAATACGGAATCCTTCCGCTACGATGGTTCGCTAACGACGCCACCTTTCACAGAAGGCGTAAAATGGGTCCACTTAGCCCAACCGCTACAAATGTCTTCAGCTGAAATTAATAACTTCAGCTCTCTGTTCCCACCGAACCCTTTGTCTCCGCTGGGGGGCGATGCGCGTGGGATTCAGGATCTCAACGGGCGGGTGGTACTCACCGACGTACCAGGCTTCGCCTCAGCCGTTCCCGAACCTGGGACATACGCGATGCTTCTGGCTGGATTGGGCCTGATAGGCTTTACCGCAAGAAGGCGTCTCGTCAATCCAGGTCTTATGACTTCTGTTGCTTAACTTATTTCCTGAAAGCACTTGTTGCAAGGCCATTAAACTTCCACCATCGAAGGGATGGTGGAAGAGCGAGTCTCACCTCGATTTATTGATCAGTTAAATTTTCACGCTGATACCACCGTTTTCCCTCGCAATCACAGACTAAAAAGCAGTTTCGGCAGTCGCCAAAGTAATCGGTTCTCCTTCGCTCTTTCGTGGCTCCATTTGGGTCTGGTGCAAGGACACGATCAACGTCTATCGTACCTTTTCATACATCGGAGATGAGTGTGTCGGGGGACTGATACGATATATCGGATGCGCCGTTAAATTATATTTTATATAGGTATGGTCCTGCAGCGAGACCCACTATGTATCTGGGATAGGTATTAGCAGGGCTATCGGTCGCAGTGTGCCTCATTATCGCACTACAGCTGCTAGCGGCTGTGCCCTCCGCGACGCCCTGCGTGAATCCAAGCCCGCTCAGCCGTGATGGCCAAGGGCTCCGATGGATGGATCTCGGAACAGGGATTTCTACCTTCATACTTTTTCGGTCTGGCTATTTACTCGCAAACCGTGCCGAACGAAGTCTCGAAGCTCCCGAAGGCTCCCACACAAGTACCCCTGATGCCGGATACGTGGTCCCATCCCTCAGCAATCCCGCCGCTTCCACGAAGGCAAGATCAAAACAGATGAAATTGATAAGTAGATAGGTTGGCAAATGAATATAAGTAATTATGAAAAATATCGTAGCGTTATTAAGGCTCGGTGAATAGAAGAATTTGTGAAAGCCTACGAAATGTGACAGTTTTATGTGACCATTTGAAACATGGCTTGAAAACCATATAACCGCCGGAAGCTATTGCATGAATTAACGAAACCCTTTATATTTCTCATATGAAACAGCCTCCCTACACTCTCCCGCTCCTCTTTTTACACCATCCGCGATTCTTGGCAAGACTGTTGCTGCGCTGCGCGCGCTAACTACCAAACCTCCCTCTCAAGATTTTTAACTCGCAGAATCTGCTTCCCAGATTCTGTATTACAAGTTTAAGTATTCTTTCCGACACGGAGAAACCATTGAAAGATCATTTGATTATTTTTGACACCACGTTGCGGGATGGTGAGCAAAGCCCGGGCGCATCCATGACCAAGGAAGAAAAGGTACGCATCGCCCGGCAGTTGGAACGCATGCGGGTGGATGTGATAGAAGCCGGCTTTCCCGCCGCCTCCAACGGCGATTTCGGGGCGGTGAAGGCGGTGGCTGACGCAATCAAGGATAGCACTGTGTGTGGCCTCGCCCGCGCAACTGAAGCTGACATCAAGCGCGCGGGCGAAGCCTTGCAGGGAGCAAATTCGCCGCGAATTCATACTTTTATTGCCACATCGCCGATCCACATGGAGAAGAAGTTGCGCATGTCTCCTGAGCAGGTTATAGAGCAGGCGGTGAAAGCTGTGAAATGGGCGCGCCAATATACTGACGATGTGGAATTTTCCCCTGAGGATGCGGGCCGGTCCGACATAACGTTTCTCTGCCGTGTGCTGGAGGCAGCCATTAATGCCGGAGCAAAGACCCTGAACATACCCGATACCGTTGGCTATACCATGCCGGAGCAATTTGGGAAGCTCATCCATACGCTGCGTGAGCGTATACCAAATTCCGATAAGGTGGTGTTCTCGGTGCATTGCCACAATGATCTGGGAATGGCAGTGGCTAATTCACTGTCAGCGGTAATGCAGGGAGCACGGCAAGTAGAGTGTACTGTGAATGGATTGGGCGAGCGTGCCGGCAATGCCGCATTGGAGGAAATCGTAATGGCGGTACGTACACGCCAGGATTATTTTCCCTGCGATACGCGCATTGACACCGTTCATATCGTGCCGGCAAGCAAGCTGGTATCCGGCATTACCGGCTTTCCGGTACAGCCGAACAAGGCCATTGTCGGAGCAAATGCCTTTGCTCATGAATCAGGCATCCATCAGGACGGAGTATTGAAGCACCGCGAAACGTATGAAATCATGCGCGCCGAGGATGTTGGCTGGGGCGCGAATAAATTGCTACTCGGCAAACATTCCGGTCGCAACGCTTTCCGCAGCCGCCTGGCAGAACTCGGTATCGTACTGGAATCAGAAGAAGTGCTTAACGCTACCTTCATGCGTTTCAAGGAATTGGCCGACAAGAAGCATGATATCTTTGATGAAGACCTGCATGCGCTTGTCTCAGACGATGCCATGACCTTGCATGAACACTACAAACTTCTGTCACTGACGGCACATAGTGAAACTGGCGAAACACCGTATGCCAATATAGTAATTTCTGAAGAAGGCAAGGAATCGCGTGCGGAATCGGATGGCAGCGGACCGGTAGACGCAACTTTCCGTGCAATTGAGAAAATTGTGGTCAGCGGCGTCGAGTTACAATTATTTTCCGTTAACGCCATTACTAGCGGTACCGATTCACAAGGTGAGGTGACCGTGCGACTGCAAAAATCTGGGCGCATTGTCAACGGCAACGGCGCCGATACCGACATTGTGGTGGCTTCTGCCAAAGCATACCTCAGTGCGCTCAATAAACTGCACAGTAAATTAGAACGAGCACACCCGCAGGTGTAGTTACAGATTTTGCTGGCAAAATACACCTAGCAGGGCAGCAAATACATCGTGGAGCAAATGACAATATCATTTTTCATACTCCAAAGGCATAGACGCGTGTTGGTTCTTTCTCTCAATCCTCTTACTGGGCGTTCCAACTCATGAAATCCTCCCGATCCCTGGATTTCATACGTTATGTTCTGGTCCGCTTCTTTCAACATAACAGCACGGAAGTTGCTGCCAGTCTTACTTTTACGACATTGCTTTCACTAGTGCCGCTGCTCGCTATCGCGTTATCCGTAGTGGCGGCCTTTCCCGCATTTGCCGAATACTCCAACCAAATAAAAGCATTCATACTCACCACCATGATGCCAGAAGCGGCAAACAAGGTGATCGCCGTATATATGCAGCAGTTCGCTGACAATGCGGTTCGACTCACTGCCATCGGCACCGCTTTTTTAGGGGCAACGGCGCTCGCCCTAATGCTGACTATCGACAAGTCCCTGAATGCGATCTGGCGTGTGACTCGATTGCGTCCGCTTTTGCATCGCCTTCTTATTTACTGGGCTATTCTGACTATCGGGCCACTATTGATGGGTGCAAGTCTATCGCTTACTTCGTGGCTGATGAGAATATCCATGGGGTTAACGCAGGGCATTCCCGGAATTAATGGAGCGCTTCTGCAGCTGGCGCCGCTGCTACTGACAAGCATTGCCTTTGCGATTCCGTATCTCATCGTGCCTAACCGGCAGGTTTCATGGCGCCACGCAATTGCCGGGGGCGTAGCCGCAGCGGTGGGATTCGAAGTAATGAAGCAGGGGTTTGCCTTTTATATCACTCATTTCCCAACTTATCAGGCTGTTTATGGCGCTTTCGCCACCATCCCTATCTTTTTGCTTTGGATCTATCTTTCGTGGCTTATGGTGTTGCTAGGCGCCGTAATTGCCGCGTCTCTGTCGAGTTGGCGTTTCCATGAATGGCGACAGGATCCAACAGCCCAAGGGAAGCAATTCATTGATGCTTTACGCCTGCTGCAGGTGCTGGGAGAGGCGTTTAGAACCGGAAAAGTGGAAACCTATGGTAGCTTGCATGACAGGCTAATGTTGAGTTTCGAAGAAATGGAGCGGATACTCGACGTCATGAGCCGCGCCAATCTGGTTCAACAAGTAAAAGCGGGCGGATGGGTTCAGATCCTTGATCCGGGCAAAGTCATGGTTATTGATATTTATCGTCTTTTTACTTTTCGTCCGGAGGCAGCACGCGCCGCCGCAGCGGGTAACGTAAAGCTGGAGCAAGTGCTCGATGAAATCATAACGGGGATGAACGAAAAAATGAATGTGCCGTTGTCGCAGCTTTTTGCCGAAGCGGTGTCTATAAGTCAAAGCCCCCAGTCGGAACATGCCTTGGGTAATGCCTAGGGTAGAATTAAGAATATCGCTATTTGAAAATATGCCTCTAAACCATTTTCAGTTTTATCTGAGTATGCGTCAGGCAAGCGTTGAGGAGGCGTAATGGCAACTCTGCTTCCCATTCCCGCCGGTTGAAGCGGTAACAGAACTCATTGAGATA
>JACCWK010000115.1 GCA_013697655.1 Nitrosospira sp. | reverse complement strand
TTTCTTCTCCTGCTGTCAGTACAATCTCCGGGGCAGTTCGCATCGGTGTCCTCCTGTCATACGTTCTAATACCTGGACAGCAGGGGTGATTATTAGTTCTGTTAATTACGGCGTACTACACTAGCATCTATTATTCAACTATAGATGAGAGAATAAAAAAATCAAGGAATAATACCGGGCCGGGGCTACCAAACTACGGAGATATTTTTAATATAAGCAATGTCGGAAGGGGATGTTTTACGTTACGTCGCTTTGTATATCCGCCGTTGCATTTGTATCTAAAAGGGGCTTGACGAAGCATTGCGGTATAACTTTGACTGGATGATGGATGAGGGTGCTGCGTGGGAGTGGTAAACAATCGTGAAGGATTATTCGGCGTAGCGTCTACTCTGCTCTTCTCGCTAATCTTACGAATAAAACTCAATACGCTGCGCGGTCCTTGAAGACCACCATAATGGTTTTGAGAATGATATGCAGATCGAGGCGCAACGACCAGTTGCGCAGATAATCGAGATCGTGATCGATGCGCGCCTGCATCTTGTCCAGCGTCCTGGTTTCTCCGCGGTAGCCGTTGACCTGGGCCCAGCCGGTAATGCCGGGCTTGATCTTATGGCGGATCATATAGCCTTTTATCAGATTGCGGTAGATCTCATTGTGTGCCACGGCATGCGGCCGCGGGCCGACGATGCTCATGCGGCCCTGCAGCACATTGACGAACTGGGGCAATTCATCCAGCGAATTCTTGCGCAGAAAGGCACCGATGCGGGTGATGCGCGCATCGCCCTTTTGCGCTTGCCGGATCGATTCGCCATCTTCGCACACACGCATCGAGCGGAATTTATAGACAAGGATTTCTTCTCCATCGAGCCCGTAGCGGCGCTGCTTGAAAATGACGGGGCCGGAAGAATCCAGCTTGATGGCGGCCGCGATGAGCAGCAGGAACGGCGAGATCAGCGCCAGGATGAGCAGGGAGAGAACGATATCGCTGGTCCGCTTGATGATGCCGTTGGAGCCCGTGAAGGGCGATTCGCACACGGAGATGACCGGCGTGCCGCAAACGGTTCCGCTGCGGCCCTGGATGAGATCGGTCACGAACATGTCCGGTACGAAGTAAATCGAAGCCGTGGTATCTTTCAGTTCGTCCAGCACATGAAGGATGCGTGGTTGCGAAGCCATCGGCAGCGACAGATAGATGAACTGGATGCGGTTATCCTTGACGAAGTCGGGGAGCTCGCGCAGCCTGCCCAGCAGTTGGCTGTTCTCGGTCCGGTTGAGCCTGCTGCGGTTTCGATCATCAAAAAAGCCGGACAGTTCGATCTTCGAATAGCGTGTCTCGTGAATGCGGCTGGCAAGGGCAGCCCCCTGTTCGTTGAGGCCGACGATTATGGCGCGTTGCGGTTCCTGCAGCATCAGCAGATACGGAGCGACGCCCCGCAGCACCAGATGGGCGCCAATCTGGCCCAGGGGCGCTACCCATAGCCATGTGATCAGCGCCTGGCTGGAGAATTCGGCAATATAGCCGGTGGCAAAGCCGAGAAAGAGTAGCAGCAAGGCCACCCAGAACCAGCTGTAGAGGACGTCGAAGATCAGCCGCTCGATGGAAAATTGCAGGCGCGAGGTGCCCGGAAAGGTGATGGAGAATACGATCACCGCAAGGATCAGGTAAGGCGGCAGCAGTTCTCCTTCGATGCCGGCGCTTACCAGCCATAGGGAAAGCGCCAGCGCCGCAGGGTCGAGGATGGCCTCGACGGCGCTGAGCATGTTGTTGCCCAGCGGTTCCTTGGTATGGCGTGTGGTAACCGTGGAAGCGGAAAATGTGGGATTGGCTTCAGCCATGGCTTAAGCTGCGTTCAAACTTGGATACGGCTTGCATGCGGTTATAAACCTCAAGTTTCTTGAAAATGTGCTGCAAGTGGTTTTTCACGGTGAAGGCGCTGATGCATAGAATACTGCCTATCTCGGCATTGGTCTTGCCCATCTTTACCCAGTCCATGATTTCAGCTTCGCGCTTGCTCAGACCGTGAGTTTCGCTTATTTCGGCTTCATACTCGTTCTGTCCAGGGTCTTCCAGTGAATCCGCCAGGAACCCGGCCCGCCGGGAAGGGTGCGGCAGAGGCGCTACCCGGCGCAAGGCGGTGTCGAGGTAAGGCAGCAGAATTTCCATCGCACCGAGCGTTGAACTGCTGAGTTCGTCTTGCGAGCTGAAAATGATGTAGAGGCAGTCGTGGCGCCCGCGTTCGTCGCTGATGCCGTGCAGCAGGGAAGATTGCATGCCTTGCAACGCCTTGCCAAAGGAACACTGCAGGCCACTGTCTTCATGCAGGCTGCCGGATTGACCGCCGGATATGCAAGGCCTCCTGCCCTCTTCGACCCAGTGCTTATGCAGTCCCCGCAGCAATGGGGACAGGCCCGTCGGCTCCAGGCGGGCGGTTCTGACGCCGGGCAGCGAGGAAACGATATCGTAGCGAATGAAATTCGAGCCGAAATCGCCCCAGGCAGCCAGCATCATTTCGTGCGGAAGGTAATGCTGCACTTCTCCCTGCAGCCATCTCAACAGGTCTAAATGCCGGCGTACCGCTACCCCTTCCTGAATGATGCGGGAATAACGTTGCAGGTGGTCAGCGGATAGGGAGGGGAA
>JACCWK010000099.1 GCA_013697655.1 Nitrosospira sp. | reverse complement strand
GGAGAGGAAAGCAAAGGTCCCAAGAGTGGTCCAGGCGGAGGCAATCCGTTCGGCGAATTTTAATGCGGCTACTGATTTCTGGCGGCGAGCATGATCCCAATATTGCGCATCTTCTTGAGATTGCGCGCAAGCGCAAGACACTCCGATATGGGTAAAGTTGATGCGGCTCAAAAAGAAATAATAGGAGTGAAATCGCTTATCGATTATTTACCCATCACTAGGCCTAGGCCTATTGAGAGTTAATTTAGAACTAATGTCGAGTGATATTGCGTCAAACTATCTTACAGAATCTCATAAAAGGGTATTTCTGACTAAAGTCCTCACAGGGTAAATTTCTGCGTAAATATAATATTTCCTTTCCGAGGATTGCCTTGTTATTAATCTGACGTAGTTTGGCCCGCACAAGCAATCTTGCGTTTTGTAATACCATTGTCTATAAAAAGCTTGATGCTGCTATATAAGATCAGTTCAAGATATATACGGCTCTGTTGCTGACCATCTGAATAAGCCTGTTCGTCCGCAGTCATAGCCTGTCGTTTAGGGACAATTATTAGCAGTCATGCAAGGAGGCGCATTCATGATCAAGAAAAAACTATTCCTGGCTTCTTCCTCGGAACTGAAAGAGGACAGGGAACAATTCGAAATTTTCATCAATCGCAAGAACAAGGACTGGATTGATAAGGGCGTGTTCCTTGATCTCATCATCTGGGAGGATTTTCTGGATGCGGTCTCCCAAACCCGGCTGCAGGACGAATACAACAATGCGATTCAGGAGTGCGACCTCTTCGTCATGCTGTTTTTCACCAAGGTCGGCAAATATACCGAAGAGGAATATGAAACCGCCTTTGGGCAGTTCAAGACCACCAACAAGCCGTTTATCTTCACCTACTTCAAGGATGCCGAGATCAGCACCGGCAACGCTAACAAGAAGGACCTGCAAAGCCTGTGGGCTTTTCAGGAAAAGCTGAGTGAGCTAGGCCATTTCTATACCGTCTACAAGAACATCGACGAACTCAAATTCCAGTTCAACCAGCAACTGGACAAACTTGCCAGCAGTGGCTTTATCGAATTCAAGCCCCCCGCGGTAAACATCAGCCACAGCAAGAATGTCGTGGCCGGCAGTACGGTCACTGCCGGCGGTGATTTTAACCTTGGCGACAACAACCGTAGCAAGAAATAACCATGGACGAGATACGGGTCGAACATTCACAGAACGTCATCGCCGGTTCCACGGTTAGCGCCAATGGCGATGTTCTGGTCGGCGGCCAGAAGGTCATCAACTACTTCTATTCCGCTCCATACCAGGACCTGAAGAAACAGTCGGATGAGTTGCAGGCGCAGTTTTCGAAAACACGGCAGAAGACAGAAAAATATCCCGATGATGAAGATTTCAAAACCGAACTATTGCAGATTGATGAGAAACGCAATGAGGTACAGAAAAAACTCGATGACCTGAAGGGCGAGGTCATCCGTCTTACCGAGACCTTCGCCAAGATCCCAATCAACACAGAACGCTTGAAGTTTGCCCGCGAGCATTTTGAAATGGGCGACTATGCAGCGGCCCGCGCCGTACTCGATGCCGAGCAGATGGGCCATGAACTGGATGCGCTGCTAGGGCAAAAAGAGCAGCTCCAACACCAGCAGGCCGAGAACGAGTCGAATCTCATCGACAAAGCCAACGAATTCCTTATCCTGGCACGCCTCACCGCCGTTGACTTCACCCGGGCCGACCGCTACGACAAGGCAGTGGAATACTTCGAGCAATCCCTCAAAGCGGCGCGTACCGTCGAAAATACCTTTGCCTACGCCTACTTTTTACAACAGCACAATCAATTCATTGCCGCCCTTCCGTTTTACACACAAGCATTAGAAATTTACCGCCGCCTGGCCGATGCCAACCCGCAGACCTGGCTGCCGGATGTGGCGGTGACGCTGAACAACCTGGCGCTTTTGCAACGGGCCAGGAACGAATTTACTGCCGCCGAGGCGGGGTACCGGGAGGCCCTGGCGATTTACCGCCCTCTGGCCGAAGTCAACCCGCAGACCTGGCTGCCGGATGTGGCGGTGACGCTGAACAACCTGGCGAATTTGCAAC